>NZ_CAXPJM010000029.1:0-58705 GCF_964217435.1 Aurantimonas sp.
TTCTCGCCTGTGTTTGATGCCGTCGTCGCCTGACGATCTTGCCGCATTCCGCGGCATCATCAGCGGCCTCGCCATCAGCGCGGCAATATGGGCGGTCCTCGGGGCCGCCTTTTTCATGTGAGGGCAAGATGGACGCAGGACGCATGGATCGCCGCATCACCATCGTGCGCGAGACCGAGACAGGGCGCGACGCCTTCAACGAGCCGATCTACAGCACGACCGAGACGACCGTCTGGGCTTCCAAGGAAGACATCCGAGACGGCGAGCGATGGACGGCGCAGGAGGTTGGCGCCGAGGTGACGACCCGCTTTCGCATCCGCTGGGCTGCGACGTTCGCGGATCTCGATCCCCAGGCTAGCATCACCTTTGACGGCAGGTCCTACAACGTCGTGGCAGTTAAGGAGATCGGGCGCCGCGAGGGCCTGGAGATTACTGCCAACGCAAGGGCTGACTGATGGCCGAGACGGTCAAGGTCGAGGGCCTTCGTGAGCTTGAGGCTGCGCTGAAGGAACTGCCGCGGTCGACCGGCAAGGCGGCCCTGCGCCGGGCACTCAAGAAGGCAGCGCAGCCGGTTGCCGACAGTGCGGCGTCGAAAGCCCCGGTGGACGAGGGCGCGCTTCGCGAGAGCATCGGCGTTGGCACCAAGCTCACCCGCCGGCAGCGCGGCGTTCACCGCAAGATGTTCAAGAGCGACAAGGCTTCGGTCGAGATGTTCGTCGGTGCCGGTGGTCTGCCGCAGGCGATCACGCAGGAATTCGGGACGGTCGATCATAGCCCGCAGCCGTTCATGCGTGCCGCTTGGGATTCCGAGAAGAACGGCGTCCTCGAAAGCATCAAGGGTGATCTCTGGGCCGAGATCCAGAAGGCCGCACAGCGCCACGCCCGCAAGATGGCACGGCTCGCCAGGAAGGGCTGATCAATGGAAGAGGCTCTGTCCGCCTATCTCCTGGCTGATGCCGGGCTGACGGCGCTCGTCGATAACCGCGTCAACTGGAATGCGCGCCCGCAGGCGCAGGCGTCGCCATCCGTTGTCCTCAACCGCGTCGGCGGCACACGCGACTACATGATGGCAGGCGCTTCGGGTCTCGTTGACAGCCGCGTCCAAGTCGACTGCTGGGGCAAAACCTACGGCTCCGCGATCGGCGTTTCGCGCGCTGTCGCTGCCGCACTGAGCGGCCTTCAAACCACCATCGGCGGCATCCGCCTTCATGGGTCGTTCCTCGAAAGCGAGCGGCAATCCTACGAGCAGGGCTCGGGCGGGGAAGACTTCCACCGCGTCAGCCTCGATTTCATCATCTGGCATCAGGAGACCTGACCAATGGCAACCGAAGCAATGATCGGCTACAGCAGCAAATACTCGATCCATGACGGAGAGGACCCCGGCGCTCTTGTCGAGATCGGCGAGGTGGTCGAGATCACCCCCGGCGAGGAATCGACCGATCGCGTCGATGTCACCCACATGCAGAGCCCCGATCGTCGCCGCGAGTTCATCGCCGGCCTGATCGATCCGGGGGAGGCAAGTTTCACCATCAACTGGGTGCCGGGCAGCGCCACCGATATCTTTCTGCGCGATCTCCGCACCAGCGGCGAGACCCGCACCCACACCATCGAGTTCCCGAATGGCGTCACCGTCAGCTTCGATGCTGTGCTTCTCAGCTATTCGAAGGCGATCCCCATCGACGACAAGATGACGGCGACGATCACCGTTGCGCCTTCGGGCGCTGAGACGTGGACGGCGGCTGCATAATGGCGAACTCGATCAAGGGCGAGGTCGCCTTCGAGGCGGACGGCGCCGAATACACGCTGGTGTTCGACTTCAACGCGATCGTCGCGATCGAGGAAGAATTCGACATCAAGATGGAAGACCTCGGCGAGGTGATGGGCGCGAAGGCGTCGGCATTTCGCAAGGTCTTCCAGATCGGGCTGAAGCGATACCATGACGTGAGCGTGGAAGAGGCCGGCGACATCATCACGGCGGTCGGCGCTGGCGATGCTGGGCAGCTTGTCGCCAAAGCGTTCCAGGCGTCATTCCCTGCTACGGAGGTCGGCACGTCCAACACCCGCCCTCAGAAGAGCCGGAAGGGCCGGACTGGCTAAGCCTCTACGGCACATGGGCGGGGGAATTCGGCCTGCCGCCCGAGGACTTCTGGCGTCAGACGCCCCGGATGTTCTCTGTGGTCGTCGCTGGGCGGACCCGCAGGGCGAAGCAGGAACAGGAGGGCCGGGCATGGCTCGGCTGGACAACCGCTGCGCTCTACCGCGCAAAGAAGTTCCCCAAACTCAAAGACATGATGCCGAGCGACAAACCCGCCCGGCCTCAGAAGATGCTGCCCGAACAGATCGAGGCAGTGGTCAGGTCGTGGCTCTCGGGCCGGCGGAAAGGGTGATGCATGGCTGGTAATGCCGTCATCGGTGCGCTCCGGGTCAATCTCGGGATCGACACCGCCGCTTTCGACAAGGGGCTGAAGGGCGCACAGGGAACGCTGTCCAAGGTCGGGCAGATGATGAAGACGGCGTTCGTCGCGGCTGCGGCTGCGGCGGTCGCCGCCATCGCTGGCATCGGCGTCGCGATCCGCGGCATCATCAACGACGCCGACGCGCTGAGCAAAACGGCAGCGAAGATTGGCATTCCTATCGAGGAACTGTCGCGACTGAAGTATGCGGCGGATCTGTCCGGCGTGGCGATGGGCCAGCTTCAGACCGGCGTGCAGCGGCTGTCCCGCAATATGTCGGATGCGGCAGCGGGGACAGGCGAGGGCGCCAAGGCGTTCAAGCAGCTTGGCATAAACGTCAAGGGTGCGGACGGCAGCCTTAAGTCGGCTACCGACATCATGGGCGAGATCGGCGACAAGTTCGCCACCATGCCTGATGGAGCGCAGAAGACCGCGCTCGCCATGCAGTTGATGGGCCGCTCCGGCGCGGACATGATCCCATTCCTCAATGGTGGGTCGGCGGCGCTCAAGGAACTGACCGACGAGGCCGACGCCTTTGGCCTGACGATCAGTGCAGAGACCGGCAAGCGCGCTGAGGCGTTCAACGACAATATCTCGCGCATCGGGTATGCGGCGCAGGGCGTGACGACGGCGCTGGCTTCCGCACTCCTGCCGGCGCTGGTCGTCGTGTCGGAGGCGCTTGTCGCCGCGGCGCGCGGTCTCGTCGAGATGCTGACCTATTTGCCGACTGTAGCTGAATACGCGGCAGTGGCCGGCGGCTCCCTGGCGCTGATGATCAGCCCGCAGATCATCGCTGCGATCTACGGTGCAGCGACAGCGCTCAGCACGGCGCTCGTCGGCGCGCTCCGTGCCGTGGCCGTTGCTGCGGCGGCTAACCCGCTTGGCGCTCTGGTCGTCGGCCTGACGGTCGCCATCACGGCGGTCTACCACTTCCGCGACGAGATCAAGCAGGCGATCGGCGTCGATGTCGTCGGCGTCTTCAAGGCCGGGGCAAACGCGATCATCGGCGCGATGGTCGGTGCGTTCGAAGCCATCATGGCGACGTGGCGCCAGTTCCCTGCCGCAATGGGCGATATCGCCTATCAGGCGGCGGACGCTTTCGTGCGCGGCATTCAGAACATGGGCCGCACGGCTATCGCCGAAGTCAACGGTGTCATCGCCTCGATCAATGGCACGCTGCGGGACGCCGGCATCGCGATCCCGATGCTCGACGCGCCAATCAACATTCTGCCCCCGAGCATGGACGGCGTTGCCAATCCCTATGCAGGCGCCGCGGCTGGTGCTGCCGGTGCCGCATCGGCTGCATTCGCGGGTGCCCAGAAGGATTACGTCGGCGCAATTGCCTCGTCCTTCGACAGCGCAACCGAATCCGCACAGAGCTTCACGCGATCTGCGGAGGAAGCTGCCGCAGCGGTCGGCGGCAGCGAAGCAGGCGGCGGCTCCGGTGGCGGCTCCGGTGGCGGCAAGGGCGGTGGTTTGGCCGGTGCAGGCAAGAAGGCTGCCGACGCATGGAAGGGCCTCCGCAAGGAGACTGACGCCAGCAAGGACAGCCTCTCGTCTCTGGGCCAGATCGGCCAGAACATCAGTCAGACAATCAGCAGTTCCTTCAAGGGCCTGATCGACGGCTCCAAGAAGCTGAGGGACGTTCTCGCGGACGTGCTGTCAAGCCTCGGCGACATGCTGCTCAATCAGGGCTTTCAGGCGCTGATGGGTGGCGGCTCCGGTGGCGGCGGTGGCCTTCTCGGCTCGATCTTGGGCGGGCTGTTCGGTGGCTTCCGTGCTGCCGGCGGGCCGGTGTCCAGTAGCAAGGCTTACGTCGTTGGGGAGAATGGTCCCGAACTGTTCTCGCCGGGGCGCTCAGGCTCAATCATCGCCAATGAAAACATTGGGCAGGGCGTTGGCGCGTCGAGTGTCCACGTGACGGTCGGTGTCGATGTCGACAAGTCCGGCAACCTGACGCCGTTCGTCACCAGCATTTCCGACCAGCGGGCTCAGGTTCGATCGCAGCAGGCCATGCAGCAGTCGGCCTCGCAATTCCCCCAGCTTCAGCAAGATCGCCAGCGGAGGACCGGATAGCATGGCGACAGATTGGCCGGCGGACATCTACCCGCGTAGCATCTCCTTTACCGTCCAGAACGTCTCCCGCTCGGGTGGTGTCGCGACCAATGGGCAGGAACAGATCGTGGCGTCGGGTGCCGGGCGCTGGACAGCGCAACTGTCCGGCATCCCCATCAAGAACGACGACGCCATCCTCGCATGGCGTGCATTCCACATCGGGCTACGCGGACGGGCAGGCACTGTGCTGGTTCCAGCCTTCGACTGGTTCCGGGCGAACTGGCCCGTCGACACTTACGGGCGCACGCTCGACCCGCCGTTTACCCGCCGCAAGCGGCTTGACGGCACGCAGTTCGAAGACCCGGAGATCCCACCGCAAAGCCAGGTCAACGCCGCCTTTGCGGCGGCAGCGGCTCGGCGCTCCACGACTGTGCAGATCACGGTCAGCCAGGGCTCGGCCATTCGCGCGGGGCAATACTTCTCGCCAGCGCCAGGGCGCCTGCATCTCATCACCGCAGTGGTCAACGCCACAACGTTCTCGATCATGCCGCCGCTGCGCGATGCAGTCACGCTGGGGCAGGCGGTCGATTTCACTCGGCCGACTTGCGAGATGCGCCTGATGTCAGACGACGAAGGTAGCCTCAATCTGGAAGTGGCGCGCTGGGGCTTCGTCGATCTTAGCTTCGTCGAGAGCATCTGATGGCAGACTTCTCTGCTCTCCAGCAGGCAGCGATGGCCGAAAAGGTCGTCCACCTCGTCAACCTCGTCGAGTTCGATTTCGCGGAGGGTGTTCGCCGCGTCTGGAATGGCAACGGCGTGCTGGATCTCGACGGCTACGAATGGCTGGGGACCGGCGAGCTTGGCTCCATTTCGGCGATCAAGTTCGGCGAGAATGACGCTGCCGAGAAGGTGACCTTCGCGCTCTCCGGTGTCGATCCTGAGTTCGTGACGCTGGCCCGTTCCGGTGACAGCGTTCGTGGCCGCGACGTGACGATTTACGCGCTGTTCCTAGATGCTGAGACCATGCAGCCCCTCGGTGAGAAGTGGGTCGTCCGGCAGCTCATCATGGACACGATCGGCTATGGCGCGAAAGGCCCATCGCAGAGATCCATCAGCATGACGGCCGAGACGATCTGGACGACGCGCAACCTTGCCGCTTTCGCCTACTGGTCCGACCGCGATCAGCAGGCGCGGTTCCCCGGCGATCTCGGATGCCAGTTCATCCCGACGCTCAAGAATAAAAGGCTGGCGTGGCCGGTTTTCTGAACGGAGAAGACAATGGACGATCTGACGCGACGCATCGAGGAGTGCTGGCGGAAGCATGGCTTCACGCCGGTCGATCGGGTTCTTCGGAGGTTCCGCTTTGTCAGGGTCAAGTGGCCGTCCTTCTAGATGGACGACCTTTCGCACTTCCTCAAGGCCGCCGCTGAGCGGCCTTTTTCATGGGCGGATGACGGCGCCGACTGCCTGTCATGGCTCGGCGAGTGGGTCGCTGTTCGCCATGGCGTCAACCCGGCGGCGCAGTTCCGCAGCCGCTACGCCACTCGCACCGCCGCCTATCGCATCATCGCAGAGCACGGTTCGCGTGAAGCCCTCATAGGGGCCGCTGTGGCGCCGCTCGGCATCCGCCGCACCAATGCCGCCCGCCGTGGCGACATCGCGCTCGTGGACGCCCCTGAGGGCGAGCTGGGCGCAATCGTGACCGGCGCATGGACAGCCTGCATCGGCCCCGGCGGTCTGCGCTTTCGGCAGGTGCCAATCCTCGCAGCTTGGAGAGTCTGAATGCTGCGATCCGTTCGCGCTGCGCTGGCCGCTTCCACGGTCCTGGCGTCGCTGACCTTTATCACGATCCCGTCAAAGGCCGATCCGATCTTCATGCCGATCGCCCTCGCAGCCTTTCAGGCCGGCGCGAGTGTCGCGGTCGCCAACGCCATCATTGGTGTCGGCGTGCTGGGCACGATCGCGTCGACCGTTGGCACCATCGCGCTCGGTCTCGGCGTCTCCTACGTCGCATCGCTGTTCAACCGACCGAAGCAGCCCAAGCCCAGCGACGGGCAGGTGGAGGCCCGGCAGGCGATCCCGCCCCGCATCTGGCACTACGGGCGGGTCAAGGTCAGCGGGTCGCTGGCGTTCTACGAAACGCGCGATAGTACGCTGTTCAAGGCCGTGCTGGTTTCCTCGCGACAGGTGGATGCGTTCGAACAGATCTACCTGCAGGATTCCCCGGCAACGATCGACGGCTCCGGCTGGGTGCAGAGCGCGCCATACGAGAACGGCAGCAATCCGCTAGTCCGCATTGCGTGGCACTTCGGAACCGACGACCAGGCTGTCGATCCCTACCTCAACAGCACGTTCCCGGAATGGTCGGCCAATCACCGCCTGAGGGGCACCGCGTACATCGTGGTCGTTTGCCAGACCGGCGCCGACGACGAGTTCCAGGCGCACTATCCGAGTGGTGAACCGCAGGTCTCTGCGCTGGTGCGCGGCGCTCGGGTCTACGATCCGCGCAAGGATTCCACGGTGGCCGGCGGCAGCGGCTCGCATCGCCACGCCGATAAGTCCACATGGGAATGGAGCGACAACGCGGCGCTCTGCATACTCGACTATCTGACGCATGAGGACGGCTACGACCGCGCCATCACGAAGATGGACCTGCCGTCCTTCATCGCCATGGCGAACATCTGCGACGAGGCGGTCCCGTTGGCCGCGGGCGGCACCGAGAAGCGCTACCGGGTCGCGACCTCAGTCGCACTGACGGAGGCGCGCAAGGACGTTCTGGCCCGCCTTCTCGAAGCCTGCGACGCGCGGCTGTTCCCGTCGCAGGACGGCAAGGTCGCGATCCGCGGCGGCAAGTGGGAAGCGCCGACCGTCACCATCGACGCGGACCTGGGCCACATCATCGAGACCAACTTCGCGCCGCCGGACGCGATGTCGCGCTTTAACGAGCTGTCGATCCAATACATGGAACCGGCGCTCGGCTACGTGGAGAACGAAGGCGAGCCCTGGCAGGACGTGGACGACATAGCGGCGACGGGGCAGCTCGTCACGGTCCCGGCCGATCTCGTCCAGGTGCCCGCGCACGGCCAGTCGCGCCGCCTCGCGAAGATCCGCATGGCCCGAGAGAACTGCGATTGGGTCGGAGAGGTCATCACCAACCTGAACGGACTGAACGCCATCGGCGAGCGGATCATCACGCTGAAGTGGCCCGAACTGGACATCAACGGCCCGTATTGGGTCGAGGGCGGGCCGGAGCTTCTGCCGGACTTCAGCGGCGTCCGCCTATCCCTGCGCTCGGCTAACGCGGCGTCCTATGACTGGACGACCGAGGAAGAGGGCACGTCCACATCGGTTCCGCCGGACACGTCGCCCGATCTAGAGCTGACGCCGCCGGTCATCACGCTTTCGCAGATCGCGGGGCCGAAGATCCGCGCGGATTGGACGGCTTCAGTCGCGCTCAACCGCAATTACGAGGTCCAGTTCCGCGAAGACGGTGCCCCGTCGTACACGGCCATGACAGTGGCTGGCACGCGAGACAGCGCGGAGAGCGACGTGGTCGACACTGGTCTTTATCAGGTTCGCATTCGCATGAATGCCGGCGTCACAGCCATCGGCCCGTGGTCTTCGGACTACCCCATCACCATCACATAGCGAGGCATCATGGCTACCGTAATTGTCCAGCCACCATATACGACCGCCACATGCGAAATCGTACAGGACGAGGACTGGTACGACCCGCTTCCACGCTTCTTAGATGGCGACACGCCGACTGACCTCACAGACGTGACGATCGAGATATTCATCCGGCCCGTCTACGATCATTCGGTTCTCATCAAGAAGCTTTCGACGGCGGACGGGACCATCGTCGTTGATGACGCGGTGAGCGGCCTCGCCAGCATCAATGTCGGACGCTCCACTGTGATCTCCGACATTCCGGTCGGCAAGTGGGACCACTTCTGCGTCCAGAGCATAGCCGAGACGAGCGATCCAGACGACGGCATTCGTTACCAGGAGCGGTTCCGAGGCGCGATGATCGTCTATCCAGGGCGCGTGACCGCTTAGCGGGACGAAACCCAATTCAACACCCCAGCAGGCTCGCTTCGGCGGGCCTTTTTCATGCGCGGAGAACAGCATGGCCTATACCAAAGTGCGCGGTCCTGATCTCGCCCTGCCTGAGCGCGGGCCGCGGGGTCTTCAGGGGAACAAGCCGCCCCACGAGATCAGCGATTACATGATCCGCTGGCAAAACCCGGACGGCACATGGGGCGACTGGCTCGACATCGGCTCTGCGGCCGATGAAGCCGCCGCAAGCGCTTCACTCGCCGATGCCGACAGGATCGCTGCCGAGGCGGCGCGCGACATCGCAGCGGGATACGCCTCCGACGCCGTCAGCCAGGGCAATGTCCCGATCTATGCCACCGTTACCGGGATGCCGGCGCTCGACGTGCCCGATGGGATCGAACGCATCTGGGTCAGCGGCTATTCGTCCGCCACGGGCAAGGGCGGAGGGCCTTATCGGAAGGTCGCATCGGCTCCGTCCCATGGCGCGAAGTTCACGACCAACAGCGGCACGAAGCACTGGGAATATGCCGGTGATCGGCTGACGCCCTATCACCTTGGCGCCGTGGGCGCTGGCGCTATCAGCGGCGACGGGAATGCGATCCAGTTGGCGGATATCGCCGCCGTCGCGCTGCATATTCCGCTGATCATCACCTGGGGCACGTATCGCTGCGGGTCGCCGGTGACGTTCAACTCGGAGGTCTTCTTCGAGGGCGGTATTCTGAAGCCCGACAACACCATCAACCTGACTTTCAACAATTCACTCTATGCGCTGCCGTTTCGCATCTTTGATGTGTCGCTTGGCGGCACGGTCCTCGGCTCGCCAAAGCTGCCGAACAATTCGATCTGGTCCGAATGGTGGGGCGCGAACCCGGTCGGCGACTGCACGGTTGGCATCCTGGCGGCCATCGCGTTCCTGAAACAGAGGGTGATCTCCGGCTCTGTCGGCGGCGTCCTGCAGTTCGAACAGGGCGACTACGGGCTGTCTTCCACGGTGGTCGTCGATTTTCGCGCCTGCAAGATCATTGGCCGCGGCGACTGGCTCACGCGTGTCTACGGCACCGGTGGCATTCTACTGTTCGACATCATCGGACACATCAACGGGTCTAAGGCCTCCTACGGCTTCTCGTTCACCGAATGCTCAGTGGCCGGCGATAACACCAACCAGAAGCCGACTGCCGGCAAGCTGTTCCGCCTGTTCGAGGTCCAGCAGTTCACGATCGAGCAGAACACCTTTTTCAACATTTATCAGGGCATCGAGTTCGTCTCCTGCGAAGGTCCGCTGGAGAAGCAGATGTCGCGGAATACCTGGATCGCGCCAAACTCCAAGCCAGCGATCTCGGGCTCCTATCTCTGGTACATCGAGGGCGTATCAACGGCGACTCCGGGCGTTACAACCGGCATCTGCCACAACATCCACATGCTCTCGAATCGAGGCGGCGGCATCGGCATCCAGAACGGTGGCGTGATGGATGGCTTCGATCAGATCAAATCGGTCGGCAACCACATCTGGGGCTGCGACGTGACGTGCCTGTCTGTCACGTCGAACGGCCAGGACGGCTACAACTTCTTCTCCGGGCAGGACACCTACGAAGCGATCAACGGCGGCGCGGCATATGCCGTAACAGTCGTCTCAAATCAGGCCAATCCGCTGAACGCCGTGACTTTCTCGGCAGGCCAAATGCTGAACGGCTCCACTGCGATGTATTATGTCGCAGGTACGGCTCCCCGGCAGATTAAGCTGATGGGTTACGACATGCGGCAGGCGATCGGCGACTGCATGTTGCTCGAAAATGGGCGCGACCTGTTGGTGTCGGACACGAGTTGCGCGGACATCGATGTTGTCGCGAACTCGGGCGGGCGCTTCTACTGCATCGTTGGCAATGGCGGCGTAGGCCCGGATGGCGCCATCATCGACAATCTCACGACGCAGGCGGTCGACCTGCCGAACCTCGCTGCTGCAGCGATTGATCTTCGCAACGGCACGATGCTGAAGGTCAGCGGCGGGCGCCTGAAGGGCGCTTCCACTCGAATCCAGATGGCAGCTGCGATCGGCGCCCGCGTTCAGATTAGTGAGGATGTCGACACGGATCTCGGCACACCGAACGTCGCCTCCGCGACCACGATTGCGCCTCCGATCGGAGTTCGGCAGCACCATCTCACCGGCACAACGACAGTCGGCAATATCAACGCGACCGTCAGTCATCGCAATCGCCGGCTCGCACTGCGCATCGATAACGGTCTGACACTGCAGCACGCGGGTGGCGGCAATCTCCGCCTAAACGGCGGCGTCAACTGGGCCGCGCCGGCAGGAAGTTGGATCTTCCTGGAGAGTGCGATCGATGCCGCCGAATGGATCGAAACCGGCCGTCAGGCCGCCTGAGCGAAGGAACGATAAACATGATTTCCACGATCACTCTGAACATCAACATGGTCCGCACCGGGCCGGACGAGGTGACGATCCTGCCGCAGACGATGGACGGCGAGGACGGCGACCTCCTGCTGAACGGCCAGCCATCGCTTTCGTTCAAGACCGGCGACGTGCTCTGCTTCACGCTGTGCGAGAACGGCAAGATGAAGCTGCTGGAGCACGAGCCCAAGGGCAAGCGGCAGGCGCTGGTGCGCCAGAATCCCGGCGACATCACCGGCATGGTCGTCGACATCGTCTACCGCGACATCCCTTCGGGCCAGATGTTCGCGGTTGCCAGTGACAACGCCGTGGTCGGCGACAAATGGTGCGGCGACCGGCTCTGGGACGGTGCCGGCAAGGAGCCGCGCGACAAGCGCTGGGTGCTGGTGCGCGAACGCGACGGTGAGGTCGTATCCGTATCCTCGGAACCGCTCGTCAAGAAGGGCCACAAGGCCAAGGAGAGCAACGAAGCCTGTGTCGGGATGCACACCTGGGACGGCAAGAAGTTCGTCATCAAGGCGGCGTATGATCTCAAACCGACGTCGTCAGCAGACTGATTGCGACCCCGCAGTGTTAGTTCCGGTTAAGGCACCGTCGGGCCTGGACGGGAGCATATCCCTCCCACGCGACAAACCGCGCGCGACATCATGACCGGCGTCTGCGAGGCGCGCCTTTGTCATTGGCGATTTGACGCAGGCGGCCCGACAGCATCGCATCGCGGGCAAAGGAACTGCCGGGCCTAGTCACGGTCCGTATCCCTACTGCCGCAACTAACAACCCCATCTGACTTGAATAGATGGCGCTCTCGTGGCGGCCTTGCTCATGGGTTCGCGATAGGCGGCCCGGCAGCCACGCTTTTGGGAAGAGAGCCACCGGGCCTGTCGCGGACCTGGAGGCCAGCCTGCAGGGCGAGCACCGCGACACCGCATCATATCACAATTGATCCAGACACAGCGTCATTCTCATGCCCGTCCCGGCTCGTCCGCGGCGGGCTTTTCCATGCCCGCAACGGAGAGCATCATGGCCAAAGAGATCGTCCTGTCCGTCCAGACCCGGCTGCAGGAGCTTGGCTACTACGTCGGCAAGATCGACGGCGACGCCGGTTCCAAGACCGAGACCGCGCTTGCGGACTTCAAAGCCGCGCACGGCTTCGTCGCCCGGCCGTATCCGGTGATCCAGACCCTCCACCTGCTGTTCGACGAAGACGCGAAGGCGAAGGCCAAGCCGATTGTCTCAGGCGATCCGACATGGATGGTCGAGGCTCGCTCGAAGATGGGGCTTCACGAGATCAGGGATTACACCGAACTGGCGGCGTGGCTGCGCTCGGACGGCCCGACGCTCGGCGACCCGCGCAAGCTGCCGTGGTGCGGCGACTTCGTCCAGACAGCCATCAAGCTGACGCTCCCCGACGAGCCGATCCCGACCAATCCGTACCTCGCCCGCAACTGGCTCAAGTTCGGCGTCGAGACCAAGCCGCGCCTCGGCGCGGTAATGGTGTTCTGGCGCGGCTCGCGGAACGGCATCTCCGGCCACGTCGCCTTCTATGTCGGCGAGGACGCGAGCACCTATCACGTCCTCGGCGGCAACCAGTCCAACCAGATCAGCGTGACGCGGATGGCGAAGGATCGCTTCCTCGGCGCCCGCTGGCCGAAGACCGACACCACCGCCACCGGATCGGTCGCCAAGGCGGCCACCGGCGCCATCAGCCAGAACGAGGCGTGACCATGAAGCCGTTCGCATTGGTGGCCTGCGCTGCCGCTCTCTCCGGCTGTGTCTCGGCCAACCCGCAGATCCCGGTTCCGGTGTCGGCGCAGCTCGCCCGCATCTGCCAGTACGAACCGTTGGCGCACACCGCCTTCGTCGTCCTGACGCAGAACAGGGCGGTCTCGCCTCGGATCATCGCAGCCGAGCGCAACGCGCACATCGTCGTCACGCGCATCTGCGCCGATCCGCCGACCGATGCCGCGACCGCCCTGGCCGCTGCCTCCGCCGCCTATGCCGATGTGCTGGCGGCGCAGTCTCTCGCCGAACAGGAGAACTGATCCATGGACAGCATTCTCGACATCACGCTCGCAATCGCCCTGCCGCTGCTCGCAACGGTGCTCACGACAATCGCGATTCCGGCGGCCATCGCCTGGCTGAAGGCGAACAACGTCATCAAGGACGAGGCGCGGGCGAAGCTCCTGCAGTCGGCGCTGGAGAATGCGGCGCTGACGGCCATTGCGCGGGCAGGGGGCGCGCGCGTCATCCCGGCGGTGACCTCGGACGCGACCGGGGCGGCGATCGCTTACGTGAAGTCCTCAGTGCCCGACACGGTGAAGACGCTTGGGCTGTCCGACAGCAAGATCGCCGATCTCGTCGTTCCGCACATCCAGCGGCAGATCGACAAGGTGGCGCCGTGAGCGTCTGGCGCTGGACGGCATGGGCGGTCGGAGTCGCTCTGGTGGGCGCCGCGGTGCTGTGGCTGTTCACGCCGGCCCATGCAGCGCCGACCCCGCGGCAGCCGCTGCGCTTGGCCGTCCTCGACTGCGATCGCGCCAGAACCGTGCCGGCCATTCGGCTGGATCGTCAGGGGCGCATGGAAGTCTCCCGGCGGGATGGGCGCGGCTGTGTCCGGTGGTCGCTCTGGGTGCCGCGATGATCATCCTCTCCGAACTGCGCCGCCACTTTCCGGTGCGCCGACTGGAGTGGATCTGCGCCGGCATCATCACCGGCATCGGCCTTCGGCTCCTCGACCCTGCCGACAGCTTCGCCCAGCCGGCATGGCGTGAGCTCGCCGCCTGGGCGGTAGAGGGAACCTGGGGCACGCTCATGTTCTGGGGTGGCCTGCTGCGGATGGTCATCCTCGCCTACAATGGCGCATGGCGGCCATCGCCGGAGCTGCGCGGCCTCTGTGCCATCGGCGGCGGCCTGATCTTTGCCGCCCTCGCGCTGGGCGTGGAGGCTTCAGGCGTCGCTTCACCCGGCGCCGTCACCTACGCATTCCTCGCTCTCGGGGAAGGATCGAACATCTGGATAGCGGCCACGGATGCTCGCGTCCCTTATGGAGAGCGGCCGCATGGAAAGCCTCATCGCTGAGCTGCCGGAGTGGGCCCGGGTGCTGTTCTACGTGATCCTGGTGATCGGCGGGGCGACCCTGTTCCTCTACCGCAAGTTCCAGGCGCCGCCGCGAGCGACGGCTCAGGCCGACCCGCACTATGCCATCATGGGCGGCAGTCTCGCCGATACGCAGTCGGCGAAGAAGATGCTGGAGGCGATCCACGACGTGCGCAAGGAGATCAAGGAATCTCGCGAGCAGTCGGAGCACGACATGGACCGCATCGTCGAGGAGCAGAAGCGGAACGGGCGGACGCTGGAAGACATCCGCGAGGAGATGCGGAACCGGCGGCGCTGACGCAACGGCGTGCTGCGGCCGTTTCATATCGCTACCATCGCGTGCGCGCATCGTCAGTGCATACCGGCCCGGCGACCGTTCATGGGTGGCCGCGTTTTTTCGATCTTACACTTTCTTGGCTAGCAAAGAAAAATTGATGCTTAACCATTTCTAAACTCTCGCGTACCCAATTCAAAAAACCTGTGCATATTCCCACACACGGAAAGACACCGTAGAAAGTGCAGGAGTTCAGCATGCCCGTCGAAGTAGACGTCAAAGATACCTCCCCAGAGATGGCAAAATTCCTTTCGGAAGCTCTTTCGGGAGATTACAGTGAACGCAGCGAAAAGGTGGCAAACGGGGCCGGCGTCTCACCGATCTCTGGGCAGGGCGTCGTCGATCCGACCGCGCGTCTACCTCGCCGCATCGACGGCGGCTTTGCCGGACTTGGTCACGACCTGGACCGGCATGGCCGCGAATGCCGCAATGCGGTGCGCCTGATGGAACAGCTTCGCCCGCCACTCGAAGCCGCCGAATCCGAGCGAGTTCGCCTCCATCAGTCGCTGACGCGAATAGTTCCAGAGGTCGACGAGTACGGTCGCAGCCTTTCCGGCGTGATCGAGAGCGCGCGCAAGGGCGACGTCAGCGGCGATCTGTCGGCAAAGTTCAGCAAGAGCGCGGCCAAGCTGGACGAACTGGAAAGTCTCGCTGAAGCGCTTAATGCCAACCTGATGGCAATCCGGTCTGCCTGGGAACAATATGCTCGCGCGGCAATCCAGGCGCAGCGCCTCCGGGAAACTCATAAGTCCCATCGTGTCGGTGCGGTATCCGATCGAGCATCCGCTGAGGCGAACGGCTGACGCGACATATTATTGCCGCCGCCCGCAGGTGATTTCACCAAGGCAGGCACGGCTCGTGATCGTGGACGCCGTTGGATGTAGCGCAACTCATCGAACGCTCCACGGAGTCCCCGATGTTCAGGCATCGGGGGCTCACAGTCTCAAACCTGCGCCATGTAGCGACGGGGCAGCAGAACCTATCGGCCTGCAAATGCTGGCCCGGCTGACCTTCGTTGATGGCCGGGTTCTTCGACGGTTCAGCGCCAGATCATGACCATCTCCGCGATATACGGGGCGACGATCAACGAGGTGCCGACCAGCATGGAAATGATCACGGTCGTTCCGAAGGACTGGACATGCATCTGATCCCTCCATTGGACAAAGGGATGATGCGCTCGTTTTCGCTGACTGTCGACGGCTGCCGACCCGACCCCGTAGCTGCATGCGGATGTTCTGGCCGCCGTCCCGCGCCGCCCTCGCATTGCGAGGGTTGACCCTACGACGCCTTCTTCGATTTGCGCTTCAACTTTGTCTTTCGATGCTTCGTGGCCCACGCCGGCACGCCAACGGCAACGGCCGCGCAGGCGAGCGCGATGGTCTTGCTCGCACCTTCGTACTTGAACCCGTTGATCTCATCGATGGAGACAAATAGAAGACGTGCCGCCTCTTCATCGGAGAGCCACATCACATCCAGCCACTCAATAAAGTCGTAAGCGGTCATTGCGGGGTCCTCAGAGTGAGGGGGATATCTACGCGCCGACGTACACGAAGAGTCAATCGGCACCCATTTCGTGCAACGTGAAAAGCTTGTAGACTGACAAGCGTCTATCGGGAGCAAGCGAAATGACGTACAGAGTTCGCATGCACACCATGGTCGGTGACCTTGAGTTCGACAGGCGTACAGAGGCCCAAGCCCGTGCCTTGGCAAACAAACTGCAGTGCAGTTGTCGGGTGCCCATCAGTGTTATTGAGAGCGATACCGGACGGCTTGTGGCACCGGCGATAGAGAGCGATCCTATTCCCTGCAAAGGCGCTGGGCTGGCTCAGTAATTTTCAACGATGTAGTAAGCGGCCAGGCCCAGCGCGAAAACCACTGCAGGCATTGTCATCGTAAGGGTGATGGCCATGCAGCTTCCTCTCGTTGCGGCGATTATCGCGGAAACCGCTTCGTTTTGATGACTTGGCGGCATCGCCCCTTGTTTGCCCAAAGAATGGTAGTCGTCATTGGTTGTGCCAGGCTGGCGAGGCCTCGACGGCCGTTTCGTCCCGTGCTCTCCTGATGGAATGTGCAACCTCTACTCGATCACCAAAGGCCAGGCGGCGATCCGCGAGTTCACCCTCGCGATGCGGGACAGCACGGGTAATCTGCCGTCGCTGCCGGGCGTCTTCCCGGACTATGCCGCGCCAGTGGTTCGCAACGCTGATGACAGCGAGCGCGAACTCGCGATGATGCGGTGGGGCATGCCGTCGCCGAAGTTCGTCCTCAAGGACCGCAGCGTAGACGGCGGCGTGACCAATGTCCGCAATGTGAAGTCGCCGCATTGGCGACGCTGGCTAGGGCCGCCGAACCGGTGTCTTGTGCCCTTCACCAGCTTCTCGGAGTACGAGACGACGGCAGAGGGTAAGAAGGCGCCTGTCTGGTTCGCAGCCGATGAGAGCCGACCGATCATGGCGTTCGCCGGGATCTGGACGAACTGGACCAGTGTGCGGAAGACGAAGGAGGGCGAGGTCAACGCTGACCTCTATGCTTTTCTAACCTGCGAGCCGAACGCTGTGGTTGCGCCGATTCATCCGAAAGCCATGCCAGTCATTCTAACCGAAGCAGAAGAGATGGATGTCTGGATGCGGGCGGACTGGTCAGAGGCCTCAGCGCTGCAGCGGCCGTTGCCCGACGAGTCCCTGCAGATCGTGGCGCGAGGGGAGCGAAAGGATGGTTAGTAAGCGTGCGGGCCACTGAACGGCAGCGGTAGCATCCCCTCCTCGACAAGTAGCTTTTTCCGCACTAGCGCAGCATGTCCGCGATCAGAGACCAAGCGCCAGGCCATAGCGCGAGTGTGACAAGCAGGCCAAACGCTGCCCATAGGCAGGGACCGATCCAACTCATCGTCCCGGTACCTTCGCCTGCACGCGGCCGCTGACGTTCCGGCTGCCACACCGGGCGCACCGGATCGGCGGCCGCCAACGCACGAACACTCTGTCCCGGCCCCAAATCCCAATCATTGTCGCGATCGTGAGATCCAGCGTTCGATGACAATCATCGCAGGCGTATGCGAGGCCCATGCCATTGTCGGCCAGCTTGCCAAGGCTGTCGATGGTATGCGGATCCCCGGACGGCGCGGTCATGACGCACTATACCGCGAACAGGCCGAGCGCAGAACACCACTTGTCCCACGCTTCCTGAGCGACGGCCATGGCACTTTCCCGACTGCCTTCTGTCCCGGCGCTCTTCGATATCCCAAAAGGGTTCACCCCGCGCAGCGCCCACTGCCAGGTCCCATCCTGCCGGGATATGACGGATGCCATAACTCGGCCATTCCGTAGTCCATGCCAGCAGCCCTCTCTGCGGTCCTCCCAAGCCAGCGGAACCGCTCCACTGGCAACCGCGTCACCTACTGTCTGCAAACCTGTTCTCCTCGTTCAATTCAAGCCGGCAAGGCTGTCCTTGATTGCGATCTGACCTGACTCGTGCCGATCCGCTGCATCACATTCCAGCGTTCGCACTCATAGTTTTGTTAGGCAGAAACGAGATCCTGGCTCCGCGGTCGTCCGGTTTTCCACGGAGCACGGGTGCATCCTTTTCGCTCGTCGGCTGTTTGCCGAGCAGAAACGAACAAGGAGAACGCACATGGCGACCCAGCTTTCGATCCTCGAGACCCTCACCGATACCGCCGTCGACAGCGCCCTCGGCTATGAAACCGCCTCCCAGAAGGCTGAGAATGCCGGTTTGAAACAGACACTTCAGGAGCAGGCTGGGAAGCGCCGCGATACCGTTCGGATGCTGAATGCCGAGATCGTGCGATTGGGTGGGGACGCCCGAGACAGCGGCAGCACAATGGGTGCCGCGCATCGTGCCTTCACCAGCTTGGCTGATGCCTTCGAAGACAGCAACGAAGCGGCCGTCGAGCGGGTGGAAGAAGGCGAGGATTACATCGAGAAGAAGTTCCGAGAGGCCTTGGACAACCAAGACCTTACGGCCGAGACGCGCCTTGTGGTTCAGCGCGCGCATGACGAGATCAGCAAAGGCGAACGGATCTCGGATAACTTGAAGAAGCAGTTTGGCTAAGACACCGTAGCAAAACCGGCTCGGCAGTTCTCAACTACTGCCGGGTCGCTCCCAAATTCTGTGTGCCGCGAAGTTTCTGCTCCAGGTGTGTCTAGAGCGCCCGGGTCTGACTAGGTCACCGGCACCACGGATTCCCCTCGTTCGGCCATGACTGCGACAGTCCTTCATCGATCAGCACCCGACCGGCGTCGCGTCCATCGCGCAGGATGACGTTGGCGAGCTCGCGCCCATAGCGCCCACGGCCGCCGGTCCATTCGATCCGATACCCGCTGGCCATCAACTGCCGCAACCGATCCCGCGCCTGCAGCCCGAGCCGCTTCTCGGCCGCGCATTCCGGCTGGCTGATTTCGGGTGTGTCGACGTTAAGGGCTCGCCACTTCACACCGCGCTCCCATCCGGTGTCGCCATCCACGATACATGTCACTTTACGCGCCGCCCGGTCGCCACCAGAGCAAACCGGGATGGTGCCGGCGAGGGCCGGATTGACCATCATCGTGACGGCGAACATCAGTGACACTTGCGACGGCATGGAAATGATATCGGAAATGCGCATTGGTTCAGGATTTCTGTAAGAGCCGGGTTATCATGCGGGTGTAGACGACGATATTGTTCCGGCAACGCTCTGAGGCGAGCACCGCGTTTAAGCCCTCATCAGACAATCCGCTTTCGACGAGTCTGATCTGATCTTCTTCCTCATTGACCAATCGCTTCAATATCTCAATGCGCTTCGTGTTCGTCATGCACGTTCCCTGTTCACTGCATTCCATGCGTAGATGACGTCGGCACAGCCAATAGCCCGCAGTACTGTCTGGCACGAGCCACACTACTCTCACTTTTCAACCACAGCGGGAGTTTGTGGACCCGTATGAAGCCGCACTTCCCTGGTCTTCGACGCTTGGCGCAACAACCCATCGATTCCGTCCTTGGGCTTTCGCTTCGTACAGCGCGCGATCCGCAGCTGAGAATATCTCGCCGAAGTCGAGGCTACCTCCTCGCCGAGACGCAATGCCGATGCTTACCGTGACGCCGAGTACATCGGGATGCAGGTGATAGACACTGGCTTGGACCGCCAGTCGGATTCGTTCGGATATCGCAGTCGCATCTTCCGTGGTCGTGTCAGGTAACAAGACGGCGATTTCCTCGCCCCCGTACCTCGCTGCCAATCCCCCCACGCGAATTCCAGTAGCTACTACTGCAGCCGCCTTTCGAAGAACGCTGTCACCGACGTCGTGCCCCCAGCGATCATTGACCTGCTTGAAGTGGTCAAGATCGATCATGAGCAAAGTGACAGCCCGGTTCGCACTCCTAGCCTCTCTGACCATTGCTGTGCCAGCAGCATCAAACGTGCGGCGATTCGGCAAGCCGGTGAGCGCATCCGTGGCAGCTTCCTTTTCAAGCAGCCGGGTGGCGTGCCGCCGCCGGCCTTCTGCCGAAAGGAAGCTACCGAGTACGACAATACCGATCGAGTTCAGAACACACAGCGGAATTAGCGAGCCAATGAGCCCGGGCACTGGGATGACCACGAGAACGAAAAGTACCGAAAAGCCATGCAGAGAACCGACGGCGGCAAGCGCTACGAGTTGGCGAAGACTGTAGGTTCCTTGGCGCAATGGTACCCAATAGGCAAAAGCGAGACCCACGATTGTCGCGATCGTGATGGTCATGCAGCCAATTGGCGCCCCAACCCCGCCAAGCCACAGACGGTAGGCAATGGCCAAAGCAGCAGCGATCGTAGCGGCTGCCACCCCGCCGAATGGTCCAGCAAGCGTTAGGATAACGCCTCGCGCATCGAGGAGTATGCCTTCCTGCATCACAATTGGATCCGCCATTGTGAAGATGGCGCCGAAGCCGAACGTCAGGCCGACCGCAACTTCGCGGGAAAGAACTGACGACACGGTTCGCGCCATGAAACCAAAGGTGATGGAAACAAGTGCGAGCATGGCGAGGCCATGGATCAGCGTCAGTGGATTTGCGAGCGCCTGCACGTGGCCCCTTCGGGAACAGATCAATCCGGCGAAGCTAATGGCTATTGCTCTAGGTGCGGTAAACTCGTCCGCTCAGAGTTTATTGGCAGACCATAGATCCGCTCCTCAGCGCCGCCCGCCGGCTGTTGCTCTCTGGCGTATTAACGTTCAGTGCCCGCCACTTCACACTAAGCCCCCTTTCGTGTCGCCGTCGACAATGCAGGTCATCTTCCGCGCTGCTCGATCTTCCCCGGAGCAAACCGGGGACGTGCCGGCGAGGGCAGGGTTGGCTTGCAAGGCGAGGGCAACTGCCACGGCTGCAACCCGCGCGCGGTTCAGGTGGTGTGACTCATCCAAGCGGACTGACCCCCGTTCGTAGAATGTCAGCGATACCGGTGGTGCCGACTCCTGTATCGGTAGCCACGATCCCAATGCTCGCGACAGTCTCGCCTCCAATCTCGATGGCGATAGTAGTCGTGGTGCCGATAGCGCGGCCTGTCATCGATCACGAAGACCGGCTCGGCATAGACCGGCTGCTCGTAGATCACCCCTGAGTAGGACTCGCTATAGTAGCCGGTTCCGGCAACGCAGCCGCTGAGCATCAGCGCTCCAAGACCGATGGCTGCGAACTGTATTAAGCGTCCGGTAGCTCTCATTTGCAGCATCCTTAAAAGCTCCGCGCGTGATGCGCTACGAGCTCAGAGGGGTCGTCATGGGACGAAGATGAAGTATGCGCACGCGAAAGCGAATACCGTAGCAGCAGCGTAGGCGCCATAAACGACGAGATCGTGCGACTCGTCTTTCGTATGTTCGCGAAAGTGTCTGTCACGCATTGTGATCGCTCCGTTTGATTGACGTGACCAGCAAGCTCCGAGGGAACGGCGCAATTTCGACAGGCACGGTAAAAGCGAAGGACTTGGTTAGCGAAGCATTTACGCTGCGCGCGGAGGTCCGCCCGCCCGTACGTATGCGATCAAGAGCGCCTGGGCGCCAAAGTCGACATCATGTTTCGCCTCTGCTCGCCCTGCTTGCCTTCCAGACTTCGTAGGCGTCCGGCTCAGCTACAGCATCAGAACGGTGAACGAGAACGATCCGGCCATCCTGCCCGATCTCTGTTCGGTGTATCTCCAGCCCTGCTGCCTGAGCAGCTTTAATGGCGCGAACGACATCCGACTGCTTGAACGGTAGTGGGCCACGGCTCATGGTGGAGATCCTTCGGTTGCGGCTTTCGGAGCAATTCGCCGATGCCCTCAAAACCCCGGCGGCGTAAAGATCAGGGCGACGTCCATTATGATATTCGTCTCACGGATTGGCGCTGGGACTACAGCTTCTCCGTCGCCAGCCGTTTGGGGCGAGAGCCGCCGCGCAAGCCCTACTCTGATATTCGGCAAGTAGAATTATTCGGCGTGCCAATCCGTCCCGAGGGCTTGAAAGCGGAAGCGGCAAAGATCCGCCTTCTGTTCCTCGTAGACCTCAAGGCGATGGAAAAAACCCTTCCGCCGCCGTCGATCGGTGATCTTTACCTAAACGATGGATTGCTAGAGGCGATCGTTGTTATGCCCACGGACGTTCTGCCATCCGTGCTCGCGATGCTGACGGCAGACCAGTTCAAGCGCGTTTCCATCCGGGCCACGGCTTTCAAGGGCTCGGCCGAAATCCAGGAGTTTAAATTCCACCGACACATCGAGGATATTCCCATCGATAAGCTCGATCACTGCTAGTGCAAGGCACTTAGATTCCATATTGTCTGAGACGCATGAAAGTCGTCGACCCTCTCATTGTTCCCCGCGGACTTTCACGCTCCCAGGCAGCCGCCTACGTGGGGATCGGGGCCACTCTGTTCGATCGGCTGGTGGCAACTGGTAAGATGCCCCAGCCGCGGGAAATCGCGGGGCGCCGAGTCTGGGACCGGCAGGAAGTCGACCGGGCATTCGAAGAACTGCCCCATGTCGCCGATGAGGCATCCGCCAGCAATCCGTCGGACGTGCGCTTGGGGGTCGAGACGCCGCCGGCGAAAGGCAGCCGCTCACTCACGGGGCAGGCTGGGGACCATTTGCCGAGCGCTTACAGCCCTGCAACCCTCGCCAAACGCTGGCACTGCTCCGAACGGCACATTCGAAACGTGGTCCGAAAGGGCGATCTCGAAGCATTCTACCTCGGTGGAAAGCTCCTGCGGATAAAGCGAGAGGTCGTCGAAGCGTACGAGGCGCGAGGCGATGGTGCCGTCTTATCGGAGACCGTCCTACCTGAGCGCCAAGACGCTTGCACGCGAACTTGATGTCAGCGAATCTAAAGTCTATGCGCTGGTGCGTAGTGGAATCCTGCCCAAACCGGTCAAACTCTCGCCGGGCTGCGTGCGCTGGTCGTGGGCGAAGGTCCAAGCAGCGTTGTACGCCTTGGAGCATGCGGAGCCAGAGACACCCCACGATCCCTACATGGAGGCCATACGGCGATACGTTCGACAATCCGACAAATCCTGACGCCGCATACCCGAAGGAAGAAATCCAGAGGATACGCGAGCGCGACCGGCCAAAAAAAGCCCCGCCGGAGCGAGGCCTATCGTCAGCTTTCGGGTGAAACGACTGGCGGCGGTTGGCTCAGCGAGGCGGTAAACGACGCTACGGTGAATGTACCGAAAGCAATAGCAAGGGCTAAGCCGAGCACAGTAGCGACCATCGTCCAGAGCGCTGCCGTTGACGGCTTCTTCGCGAGGTCAACCCGGATGTCCGTCAGCACGTCGCCAATGCGGTCGATTTTGCCCTCCATGCGGTCGAGGCGCCCTTCAACGCCTGTCATTCGGGCTTCAAGAGTGGAAATACGCTGTTCGCTCATGGTTTCATTTATGGGGCTTGCCGCGTGGAACGACAAGCTATGTTCCAGGGCGGTTAATTCCTCGTAACGCTGTCGAGCCCGTCGCGCTTCGTCGAGATCAGTCACGGTACTGTTCATTTGCCAATCCACGCCTCAAAGAACCGATCGAAATCCTCTTTGAAAGAATCGCTGCGGGCGTTGTACGCGTGATAGGCCTCGTCCACTTCCGTCACTGTCAGAATTCCAACCGCAGCTTTTCGAAGCAGCAGCAGCGCATTAAGGTGGTTCACCTCATGCTGACGAATGGCGATCATCAGCGCGGCAATCGCACGCGCCATTTCTTGAGTGTTTAGACCTGGTCCCTCAGACATCGGTGATCACCCTCCGCACGCGGCCCGCTTCGCGCGCCTATCCCTTGTCTTCATCCGCTAGCCGCTCTGCCTAGCCAGCTTCAAACTCTCGCGCACGCTCGGCCATCTCCAGCCACCGCTCCCGCGATTCCTCGTGTCGCCGCCGCTGGTTCTCAGTCCCGGCATTCGCAGCTTCGACGCCATCGGCGTCCGCCCTCGCTTGGTAGCGATCGCTGTTCATTGTGAACCCCCTCTGTGGGAGCCCTTGTCGAAGTGCCTGACGGTTCGTTCCATGTCGCATTCCATGTTGCGTGGAGTAGCCGAGCGTACCGGGAAATCCCTGTAATTCAAGGGAACCAGATGCAACACGAACGCGACATGAGAGACGCTGCAGAACCGACTAAGTCTTTGAAATGTTTGGTGAGCGCGCAGGGACTCGAACCCTGGACCTACAGATTAAAAGTCCGTTGCTCTACCAACTGAGCTACGCGCTCCGACCCCCGGGGCGGTGGCGTCCCGGGAGCAGCGCGCGGACCATAGAAAGGCGCCCCCTCACGGTCAACCGTCTTTCTGACCTCTCACTGACGGTTTTGCGATTTGCCGCAGGCGGGCGGGACGCCTAGAAGGCGGCGGCGTTGCCGTCCGCCCGAAGGGACAGGGCGGCGCCACCAAGTTGCAGCCTGCGCGCCGAGCATAAGGGCGCGCTGGCCGTCGTCGCCGAACGTCTCCCGCAATGAAGGCAGGTCCCTTGTTCGCCGAACTCTCCTATCCGACCGCGGTCTTCGCCGGCGCGCTGTCCTTCCTGTCGCCCTGCGTCCTGCCGCTGGTGCCGCCCTATCTGTGCTACATGGCCGGCGTCTCGGCCGACGAGCTGCGGGCCGGCCGGCAGATGGGGACGACCAGCTACGGCCGGCTGATCGCGACCTCGGTGACCTTCGTCCTCGGCTTCTCGACCGTCTTCATCATGCTCGGGGCCGGCGCCAGCACGATCGGCCAGCTGCTGCGGCAGAACCTCGACTGGCTCGGCATGGTCGCCGGCGTGGCGATCATCGTCATGGGCCTGAACTTCCTCGGTGTCTTCCGCCTGTCTTTCCTGTCGCGCGAGGCGCGGATCAGCGCGCCCGACAAGCCGCGCAGCATTCTCGGCGCCTATCTGATGGGCCTCGCCTTCGCCTTCGGCTGGACGCCCTGCATCGGTCCGGTGCTCGGCGCGATTCTCGGACTGGCGGGCGCGAAGAACACGGTGGGAGAGGGCGCCCTGATGCTGGGCTTCTATTCGGCCGGCCTCGGCATCCCGTTCATCCTGGCCGCAGCCTTTTCCGGCGCCTTCTTCCGCTGGATGCACGGGTTTCGGGCGCATCTGGCGACCGTGGAAAAGGCGATGGGCGGCCTGCTCGTGGTCACCGGCCTCCTGTTCCTGACCGGCGGCATGCAGACCATGTCGTTCTGGCTGCTGGAAACCTTCCCGGCGCTGCAGACCATCGGCTAGCGGCTTAGTGCTCGACCGCCACCGCTGCGTCGCGATGCGTCGCCGGTGGGTATCCTCGTCCCGCGCTTTACCTTGCCGCAACGTTCCCCCTGAACGCGCGCCGGTCCCCGTGCTAAGGCGTGCTGCGAGATTCACGCGAAGAACGCGAGTGCAAGATGGCGAGACGCTGCCTGTCGATCATTCTGGCCGCCGGTGAAGGCACGCGGATGCGGTCGTCGAAATCCAAGGTCCTGCACAAGGTGGCGGGCCTGGAGATGATCCGCCACGTGGTGCGCGCCGCCCGCGCGGCCGGTTCCGACGATGTCGCGCTGGTCGTCGGGCGGGACGGGACGAGCGTCGCCGATGCGGCGCGCCGCGAGATCGCCAGCGTCGCCGCCCATGAGCAGACCGAGCGCCTGGGCACCGGCCATGCCGTTTTGGCGGCGCGCGAGGCACTGGAAATGGGTTTCGACGACATCCTCGTTCTCTTCGGCGACACGCCGCTGATCGGCGCCGACACGCTGGCGCGAGCCCGCGCGACGCTGGCCGACGGGGCCGATGTCTGTGTCGTCGGCTTCCGTCCGGCGGACCCGACCGGCTACGGAAGACTGATCGAGGCGGAGGGCGAACTCGTCGCCATTCGCGAGGAAAAGGACGCCGATGCCGAGGAGCGTCGGGTCGGCTTCTGCAATGCCGGCGTCATGGCGTTTCGCGGCGACAATGCGCTGGCCATGCTCGACGCGATCGGCAACGCCAATGCCAAGGGCGAATATTACCTGACCGATCTCGTCGCGATCGCCCGCAATGCAGGGCGCCGTGTCCGCGCCATCGAGGCCGACGCCAACGAGGTGCTCGGCGTCAACACCCGCGAGGAGCTGGCGCAGGTCGAAGCCCTGTGGCAGGGCGCACGGCGGCGACAGGTGCTGCTCTCCGGCGTCACCCTTCAGGATCCGGCAAGCGTCTTCTTCAGCCACGACACGGAGCTGGAACCCGACGTCTTCGTCGAGCCGCAGGTGGTCTTCGGTCCGGGCGTCCGGGTCGAGGCCGGCGCGACCATCCACGCCTTCAGCCATCTGGAAGGGTGTCATGTCGGCCCCGATGCCTCGGTCGGCCCCTTCGCCCGCCTGCGGCCGGGGGCGGATCTGGCGCAGGACGCCAAGGTCGGCAATTTCTGCGAGGTCAAGAACGCCGAGATCGGCGTGGGCGCGAAGGTCAACCACCTCAGCTATATCGGCGACACCAGCGTCGGCGCGGCGGCCAATATCGGGGCCGGTACCATCACCTGCAATTACGACGGCGCGCTGAAGCACCGGACCGAGATCGGCGCCGGCTCCTTCATCGGGTCGAACTCGGCGCTGGTCGCACCGGTTCGCATCGGCGAGGGTGCCTATGTGGGCACCGGCAGCGTTGTCACCGACGACGTGCCGGACGGTGCCCTGGCCATCGCCCGCGAACGCCAGGTGACCAAGCCCGGCCGCGGCCGCGAGATCGCCGAGCGCAACCGGGCAGCCAAGGCGGCAAAGGCCGCCGGCAAGGCCTGACCGCTTCGTAATCTCGCGATACCATTCGTGAAACACCGCAGCGCCGCATTTCGTCTAGGTTGCGCTGCGTAGCCCGCCCTCCGGGCTCCCATTTCCACCGCCTCATCCAGCCAATCCGGGAACCAGTCCATGTGCGGAATCATCGGCATCATCAGCCGCGAACAGGTGGCGGACCGTCTCGTCGACGCGCTGAAGCGGCTCGAATATCGCGGCTATGATTCCGCCGGCGTCGCCACGCTGGAAGACGGGGCGCTGACGCGCCTGCGCGCCGAGGGCAAGCTGGTCAACCTCGCCGCACGGCTCGCCGACCATCCGCTGAAGGGCACGATCGGCATCGGCCACACCCGCTGGGCGACCCATGGCGCAGCGACAGAGGCCAATGCCCACCCGCATGCAACGCCGCGGCTGGCGATCGTCCACAACGGCATCATCGAGAACTACCGCGAGTTGCGCACCGAGCTGGAAGCCGAGGGCATCGTCTTCGAAAGCCAGACCGACACCGAGACGGTCGCCCATCTGGTGACGCGCGAGCTGGAGCGCGGCCAGTCGCCCAAGGACGCCGTCCACACAGTGTTGCGGCGTCTTGAAGGCGCCTTCTCGCTGGGCTTCCTGTTCAACGGCAACGAGGACCTTCTGATCTGCGCCCGGCGCGGCAGCCCGCTGGCGATCGGCGAAGGCAAGGGCGAGATGTATCTCGGCTCCGACGCCATCGCCCTGTCGCCCTTCACCGACGACATTCGCTATCTGGAAGAGGGCGACTTCGCCGTCCTCACCCATGACAGCGTCTCGATCTTCGACGAGGACGGGCGCCCGGTGACGCGGCCGATCCGCAAGTCGGTCGGCAAGGCCTTCTATGTCGACAAGGGCAACCACCGGCATTTCATGCAGAAGGAGATCTACGAGCAGCCGGAGGTACTGTCGCACACGCTCGGTGCCTTCGTGGACATGTCGAGCGGACGCGCGCGGATCCCCGACGGCCAGGATCTCGACTTCTCGAAGATCCGCCGCATCGCGCTGTCGGCCTGCGGCACGGGATTCTACGCGGCGCTCGTCGGGCGCTATTATTTCGAGCGCTTTGCCGGCATTCCCTGCGACCTCGATGTGGCGTCCGAGTTCCGCTACCGGGAAAGCCCGCTGGGCGACGTCGACCTGGCCCTGTTCGTCTCCCAGTCCGGCGAGACGGCGGACACGCTGGCCTCGCTGCGCTACGCCAAGTCCCAGGGGCTGAAGACCGCGGCGATCGTCAATGTCCAGGAATCGACCATCGCGCGGGAATCGGACTTCGTGCTGCCGACGCTGGCCGGGCCGGAGATCGGCGTGGCTTCGACCAAAGCCTTCACATGCCAGCTTATGGCACTGGCCGCGCTCGCAATTCGTGCCGGCGTTGATCGCGGCGTGATCACCCCCGAGCGCGAGCTGGAGCTGACCCGCACGCTGACCGAGGCGCCGCGGCTCGCCAACGAGGCGATCCGCCTGGAGGAGACGATCGAGCGACTGGCGCGGGACATGGCGACCAAGTCGCATGCGCTGTTCCTCGGCCGCGGCTTCTCCTATCCGCTCGCGCTGGAAGGCGCGTTGAAGCTCAAGGAAATCAGTTACATCCACGCGGAAGGTTATGCAGCAGGCGAACTGAAACACGGGCCGATCGCGCTGATCGACGAGACCATGCCGGTCGTCGTCGTGGCGCCGCACGACCGCAGCTTCGAGAAGACCATCTCCAACGTGCAGGAAGTGGCGGCCCGCGGCGGCGAGATCATCCTGATCACCGATGCCTCGGGCGCCGCGAGCGGCGCGGTGGAGGGGGCGCAGATGATCGTCCTGCCGGACATGCCGGAGATCCTGACGCCGATCGTCTACGCCATCCCGCTGCAGCTGCTCGCCTATCACACGGCGATCCAGATGGGCACGGATGTCGACCAGCCGCGCAACCTGGCGAAGTCGGTCACCGTGGAGTGACGGGCCGGCACTCTTCGCACCTGCGAAAAGAGTTGCCTTGCATTCGCCATGGGGGCAAGTGAGTCTCGATTGAGCGAGGCGCACGCCTATGATGGTGCGCCGCAGCGGCGCTGGAGCAGACAACGGCCATGACGCGGCTTCGAACCTATTTCCTGACCGGCTTCATCGTCTGCGCGCCGCTTGCGATCACCGCCTGGATCACCTGGTCCTTCATGGGCTGGGTCGATGGCTGGGTGAAGCCCTACATCCCGACGCAATACACGCCGGACGCCTATCTACCCTTCGCCATCCCCGGCTTTGGGCTTCTGGTGGCGCTGTTCCTGATCACCGCGATCGGCTTTCTGACCGCCAACATCATCGGCCGGACCCTGGTGAACTGGAGCGAGCATTTGCTCGGCCGGATGCCGCTGGTGCGTACGGTCTACACCGCCCTGAAGCAGATCTTCGAGACGGTGCTGGCCGACCGGTCCTCGTCCTTCAAGACCGCCGGGCTGGTCGAATATCCGCGCAAGGGCATGTGGGCGATCGTCTTCGTGGCAACCACGGCCAGCGGCGAGATCAAGACGGTCCTGTCGGACCAGGGCGAGGAAATGCTGGCGATCTTCCTGCCGCCGACGCCCAACCCGACCTCGGGCTTCCTGCTCTACGTGCCCAGGGCCGACGTCCGGATCCTGAACATGAGCATCGAGGCGGCGCTGAAGCTGGTCGTGTCGGCGGGGCTCGTCTCGCCGGAAGAGGGCGGCGCGGTGCGCGGCAAGCCGATGACGGTGGCCGAGGCGTCGCGGCTGGTGCGGGCCGAGCCGGCCCAGGCCGATCGGCAGGCCGAACCGGTCGACTGACGCGCACGCGGATCGCCTCCGGCCTCAGCCCGAGCGCAGCAGCCGGATCGCCTCGTCCTTGCCGAACAGATAGAGCAGCGCCCGCAGCGCCTCGCCGCGCGGCGAGGTCAGCTCCGGGTCGCGGGTGAGGATCATCCGCGCATCGTCGCGGGCGACCTCCATCAGCCGGGCATGGTGTTCCATCGAGGCGATGCGGAAATAGGGCATGCCGGACTGCTGGGTGCCCAGCAGGTCGCCTTCGCCGCGCAGCTTCAGGTCCTCCTCGGCGATGCGGAAGCCGTCCTCGGTCTCGCGCATGACCTTGATCCGGGCGCTGGCGGTCTCGCCGAGCGGGGCCCGGTAGAGAAGCACGCAGGACGAGGCCTTCGATCCGCGCCCGACGCGGCCGCGGAGCTGGTGGAGCTGCGACAGGCCGAAGCGCTCGGCATGCTCGATGACGATGATGGTGGCGTCCGGCACGTCCACCCCGACCTCGATGACCGTGGTGGCGACGACGAGCTGGGTGCGACCGGCCTTGAAGTCGGCCATGGCGGCGTCCTTCTCCTCGCCGCTCATGCGGCCATGGACGAGGCCGATCCGGTCGCCGAAATGCGCCTGCAGCTGGCGGAAGCGCTCCTCCGCCGCCATCAGGTCGCTCTTTTCCGATTCCTCGACCAGCGGACACACCCAGTAGAGCCGTTCGCCGGCATCCATCGCACTGCCGGCCCGGCCGACGATGTCGGAAAGGCGCTCCATCGGCACGGCGACGGTGGTGATCGGCTTGCGCCCCGCCGGCTTGCCGCTCAGCCGCGAGACGTCCATGTCGCCGAAGGCCGCGAGAACCAGGGTGCGCGGGATCGGCGTCGCGGTCATCACCAGGAGGTCGGCGCCGCGTCCCTTGGCAGTAAGGCTGAGGCGCTGGTGGACGCCGAAGCGGTGCTGCTCGTCGACGACCACGAGGCCGAGATCGGCATAGTCGACGCCTTCCTGGAAGAGCGCGTGGGTGCCGACGACGATTTGCACCTCGCCGGCGGCGATGGCCGCCAGCTTGGCGGCACGGGCGCGACCGGTGTCGCGGCCGGTCAGGAGCACGATCGACAGGCCGGCCGCCTCGCAGAGCTTCGACAGGCCATCGTGATGCTGGCGGGCGAGGATCTCGGTTGGGGCGAGCAGGGCCGACTGGGCGCCGGCTTCGGCCGCCGCGGCCATCGCCATCAGCGCGACGACGGTCTTGCCGGAACCGACATCGCCCTGCAGCAGCCGCAGCATGCGGTCCGGCGCGGCCATGTCGGTGTGGATCTCGGCGATGGCCGCTTCCTGCCCCTCGGTGAGCGTGAAGGGCAGGGCCGCGCGCAGGGGACCGGCCACTCGCCCCGTCCCGACGAGCGGCCGTCCGCGGGCCTTCTTCATGCGCTGGCGCGACAAGGCGAGGGCAAGCTGGCTGGCGAGATATTCGTCATAGGCAAGGCGCGCCCAGGCCGGTCCCGCCTGGGCGATGTCGGTCTCGTCCTCCGGATCGTGCAGGCGCCGGAGCGCGCTGCCGATGTCCGGATAGGCCTCGCGGGCGACGACCGCCGGGTCGATCCATTCGTCGAGCGCCGGCAGCCGGTCCAGCGTCTGGGCGATCGCCTTGCGCAAAAGCTTGGGCGAGAGGCCGGCGGTCATCGGATAGACCGGCTCGACCAGCGACAGGGTCTCGGCTTCCTCGAGGCTGGCGACGAAATCGGGGTGGACCATGGACGGGCGGCCGTTGAACCACTCGACCCGGCCGGAGACGATCATCGTCTCGCCGACCGGCAGCAGCTTTTCCAGCCACGCCGACTGGCCGCGGAAATAGGTGAGGGCGATCTCGCCGGTCTCGTCCTGGGCGAAGACGCGGTAGGGCACCGATTTCTGCCCGCGGCCCGGTGCCTGGTGGCGGTCGATCCGGACCGTCAGGGTGACGATGCCGCCCTCGGGGGCGGTGGCGATCTCGGCGCGCTTGCGCCGGTCGATCAGCCCGCTCGGCAGATGGAACAGGAGATCGCGCACCCGCACCTCGGCGCCATTGCCGACGAGCAGTGTCTGCAACTGGGCCGCGACTTTCGGTCCCACGCCTTCCAGCGTGGTGACGGCGGCAAACAGCGGATCGAGGATCGAAGGGCGCATCGGGCGGCAGGTTTAGCCGCATGGATGCCGATGGCAAGGCTGACAGGCCCGAACGCTCCCTATATAGAGGCCGAATTCACAAAACGGGTTTGCCATGACTGGTATGCAGCGCTCCTCGAGCGATCTCGATGTCCGCCGCCGCAAGGCGTTGTTCCGCTCGTGGCATCGGGGCATCCGCGAGATGGACCTGGTGCTCGGCCGGTTCGCGGATGCCGAGATCGACAAGCTCACCGATGACGAGCTCACCGAGTACGAGCAGCTGATGGAAGCGCCGGATCGCGACCTGTTCCAGTGGCTGACCGGCGAAGCGCCGACGCCGCCGAATCACGACACGCCGGTCTTCCGCCGCATCCGCGACTTCTACAGCACTGGCTGGGAGGATCAGCCATGAGCCTGCCTCCGTCGCTGAAGAAGGCGATCGAGAAGGGTGCCGGTGTCGAGATCGGCAACGTCATCGACGGCTACGAGGCGTTCCTGCTCGCCGACATCGTGCGTCTGCGCGGCGGCAAGACGCCGGTGGTCTTCGTCATGCGCGACGGCAACCGCGTGGCCGCACTGGAAGACGCGCTGCGCTTCGTCGCGCCCGACCTGCCGGTTCTGACCCTGCCGGCCTGGGACTGCCTGCCCTATGACCGCGTCGGCCCATCGGGCGACGCGGCGGCGCGGCGCCTGTCGGCGATGACGGCGATCAATGCACTGCGCCTGGCGCCGCACCGGGCGCTGATCCTGACGACGGCCAATGCGCTGCTGCAGAAGATGCCGCCGGCGGACGTGCTGGCCGAGGAGATGATCTCCGCCAAGGCGGGCCATCGCATCGCCATGGAAGACATCGTCCGCGCCCTGCAGCGGGGCGGCTTCGAGCGGGTGGCGACCGTGCGCGAACGCGGCGAGTTCGCCGTGCGCGGTGGTATTCTCGACCTGTTCGCGCCCGGCGAGGAAGAGCCTGTGCGTCTCGACTTCTTCGGCGACACGCTGGAGACGATCCGCGCCTTCGATCCGGCCAGCCAGCGCACCATCCGGCAGCTCAAGAGCTTCGAACTGGCGCCGGTCTCCGAGGTCACGCTGCGCGAAGAGACGATCAGCCGGTTCCGGGGCAATTACGTCAAGCGCTTCGGCGCGCCGCTGCGCTCGGATGCGCTCTACTCCTCGATCAGCGAGGGCAAGCGCTTCTCCGGCATGGAGCACTGGCTGCCGCTGTTCTACGAAAAGCTCGACACGCTGTTCGACTATTGCGCCGGGTTCCCGATGGTCCTCGACCATCTGACGCTGGAATCGGTGGCCGAACGACGCACGACGATCGAGGATCATTACGACGCCCGCAAGCGCGGCGCCGGCGAATCCAGCGCCGAAGCCGTGCCCTACAATCCGGTCGAGCCGGACGATCTCTATCTGTCGCAGGACGAGCTGGCGGGCGGCATCGCCAGCAGCGACCCGATCCGCCTGTCGGCCTATGCGGCGAGCGACGCGGCCAACCACGCCGTGTTCAACATCGACATCACCCGCGGCCGCAGCTTCGCGGCCGAGCGCGCCAGTGGCGACGTCAACGTCTTCCAGGCGGCGGTCGACCACATCGGACGGCTGCGCGCCGGCGGCAAGCGGGTCGTGCTCGCGGCGTGGACCGAAGGGTCGCGTGAGCGCCTGACCCAGGTCGTCGAAGAGCACGGGCTGGAGAACATCAAGGCCGCCGACAGCCTGAAGAAGGTCAACGAGGCGCCGAAGAATCTCGTCATGACGGCGGTGCTGGGGGTCGAGGCCGGCTTCGAGACCCCCGATCTCGCCATTGTCGGCGAGCAGGATATCCTCGGCGACCGCCTGGTGCGCCGTGGCCGCAAGAAGCGCGCCGCCAATTTCATCGCCGAGGCCTCGGGCCTCGACGAGGGCGATATCGTCGTCCATGTCGACCACGGCATCGGCCGCTTCGTCGGCCTGAAGACGATCGAGGCGGCCGGGGCGCCGCATGATTGCCTGGAGCTGCGCTACCAGGGCGACAACCGCCTGTTCCTGCCGGTCGAGAATATCGAGCTTCTGTCGCGCTATGGCGGCGAGGGCTCTGAGGCGATGCTCGACAAGCTGGGCGGCGGCGCCTGGCAGGCCCGCAAGGCCAAGCTGAAGAAGCAGCTTCTGGAGATGGCCGACGGCCTGATCCGCATCGCGGCGGCCCGGCAGATGCGCGGCGCCCCGCGGCTGCTGCCGCCGGAAGGGCTGTGGGACGAGTTCGCGGCGCGTTTCCCCTATGAGGAGACCGAGGACCAGCTCAACGCCATTGACGCGGTCGCCGACGATCTGGCGGCGGGCCGGCCGATGGACCGGTTGATCTGCGGCGATGTCGGCTTCGGCAAGACCGAGGTGGCGCTGCGCTCGGCCTTCATCGGCGCGATGAACGGGCTGCAGGTGGCCGTGGTGGTGCCGACGACGCTGCTGGCGCGCCAGCACTACAAGACCTTCTCCGAGCGCTTCCGCGGCCTGCCGCTAAACGTGGCGCAGGCCTCGCGGCTGGTCTCGTCGAAGGAGCTCTCGCAGACCAAGAAAGGCCTCACCGACGGAACCGTCGACATCGTCGTCGGCACCCATGCGCTGCTCGGCAAGGCGGTCGACTTCAAGAATCTCGGCCTGCTGATCATCGACGAAGAGCAGCATTTCGGCGTCAAGCACAAGGAGCGGCTGAAGGAGCTGAAGTCGGACGTCCACGTCCTGACCCTGTCGGCGACGCCGATCCCGCGCACCCTGCAGCTGGCGCTGACCGGCGTGCGGGAATTGTCGCTGATCACCACGGCGCCGGTCGACCGCATGGCGGTGCGCACCTTCGTGTCGCCCTTCGACCCGCTGGTGGTGCGCGAGACTCTGCTGCGCGAGCGCTATCGCGGCGGCCAGAGCTTCTATGTCTGCCCGCGGGTCTCCGACCTCGCCGACGTGAAGGGCTTCCTCGATGCCGAGGTGCCTGAGCTGAAGGTGGCCGTGGCGCACGGCCAGATGGCGGCGACCGAGCTCGACGACATCATGAACGCCTTCTACGAGGGCCAGTACGACGTGCTGCTGTCGACGACGATCGTCGAATCGGGCCTCGACATCCCGTCGGCCAACACGATGATCGTCCACCGTGCCGACATGTTCGGCCTGTCCCAGCTTTACCAGCTGCGCGGCCGGGTCGGCCGGTCCAAGGTCCGCGCCTATGCGCTCCTGACGATCCCGGCGAACAAGACGCCGACCAAGGGCGCCGACCGCCGCCTGAAGGTGCTGCAGTCGCTGGACACGCTCGGGGCGGGTTTCCAGCTCGCGTCCCACGACCTCGACCAGCGCGGCGCCGGCAACATCCTCGGCGACGAGCAGTCCGGCCACGTCAAGGAAGTCGGCTTCGAGCTCTACCAGCAGATGCTGGAAGAGGCGGTGGCCGAGATGAAGGGCGAGGAGAGCGCCGGCGGCGGCCAGTGGTCGCCGCAGATCGCACTGGGCACGTCGGTGATGATCCCCGAGAGCTACGTCCCGGACCTGCAGCTTCGCATGACGCTGTACCGGCGCATCGCCGATCTCTCGGACGCCCGCGAGATCGACGCCTTCGGCGCAGAGATGATCGACCGCTTCGGGCCGATGCCGACCGAGGTCGAGCACCTGTTGAAGGTGGTCTTCATCAAGTCGCTGTGCCGCAAGGCGAATATCGAGAAGCTCGATTCCGGGCCGAAGGGCCTGGTGGTCACCTTCCGCGACAAGAGCTTCCCCAATCCGGGCGCGCTGGTGCGCTATATTTCGGAGCAGGGCGCCTCGGCCAAGATCCGCGCCGACCACTCGGTGGTGCTGATCCGCGACTGGCCGACACCAGAGAAGCGGCTGAACGGGGCGGCGACCATCGCCACCCAGCTCGCGCGCTTTGCCGAAGAGGGGCAGAAGAAGGCCGCCTGAGGGCGGTCTTCCCGTGGCTCTGCACAACTCCGGCGGCGCTTCAGCCGCTGGAGATGCCACTCACAATTTTGCCGCGAGACTGTCCTTCAAGCGGGCCATGTCTCACTGCTCAGCTTCATCACCTCGTCTGCGGCCGGCCCGCCTTCTGGCAACCGCCGTCATGGTGGCCGCCGTCTCCGGGGCCGTGCCCGTGCGGGCGGAAATGGTCGACGCCGATGCGGTGACGCTGCGGACCATCGAGGGCCGGATCAACGAGGCCGGCATCTGCACGTCGTTGGCATTCGATCTGAGGGTCGTCTCTGCGCTCGTCGGCTTTCCGATCCCCAGCTTCATCCCCATCGACACCACTCTGCGCTGGAACCAGAGCCGCCACACCGTGACGCGGTTTGCCTCGACGCCGACCGAGGTGCGGCTGGATTTCCAGATGGGCTGTCAGCCGGGCAGCAACGGTGCGGTGCTCGAGTTCATCGGCCTTGAGCCAAAGGACGTGCGGCTGGCGGATGCGGTCGCCTGTGCTGGCGAACGGGCCGGCGACGGCAGTCTGGAGACCCTCGTGTGCGCGCCGGAGGGGCGGATCGGCCGGTTTCTGTCGAAGACGATGATGGGGCTGTCGGCCAAGGTCGGGCGGCTGCTGCCGATGAACCTCGCGGTGCCGGTCAGCGAAGTCGTGGCGCCCTTCGGCCCGACGCGGCCGGCGGACGCGCCGACGACAGCGCCGACCGCCGCGGACCCGCTGGCGGAGCCGGATGCCCCGCCGGCGCTGCCGGAGGGGCCTGATCAGTTGCCGGCTGCTGAGGCCGGCGACGCAGAGGCCGGGACGGACAACGAGGCGACCGAGACGAGCACCGCTGACCGATCGACGCTCTGGCCGGCTGCCTCGTTAGACAGCCGGCGTCGCTATTCGACGCTGGCCGGATCGCGCCAGAAGGCCGGCAGCTGATAGCCGTAGAGCGGCGTCGTCTCGGGATGCTGGATGAACTTCCAGCGCGCCAGCCATTGTTCCGGCAGGTGGAACAGCGGCAGGACGTAATAGCCGGAGATCAGCAGCCGGTCGTAGGCCCGCACCGCCGTGACGAAGTCCTCGCGCGAGCGCGCCGCGACGATCTCGCCGATCATGGTGTCGAGCGCCGGATCGGATGCGCCGGCATAGTTGAACGTGCCGGGAAGATCGCGCGACACCGATCCCCAGCGATAGACCTGTTCGGCACCGGGCGAGAGCGAGGCCGAATAGGTGGCGAGGATCATGTCGTAGTCATAGGCGTTCTTGCGCGCCTGATACTGGGCGTCGTCCACCTGCCGGATGGTGGCCTGGATGCCGACCCGGTCGAGGGACCGCTTGTAGGCCAGTGCGATGCGCTCCTGTTCCGACGACTGGACGAGGATCTCGAAGGCCAGCGGCTTGCCGTCAGGGCCGATCAGCGAGCGCCCTTCGAACTGGTAGCCGGCATCGCGCAGGGCCGACACAGCCGCCTGCAGCGCCTTCCGGTCGCTGCCGCTGCCATCGGTCTGCATCGGCGCGTAGCTGCCGTCCAGGACCTCCGGATCGACCGCGTCGACATGGTCCCCGAGAAGCGTCCGCTCCTCGTCGGAAGCGGGCCTGCCGAAGCTCGACAGTTCCGAATTCTGGAAGAAGCTGCCGGTGCGCGCATAGGCGTCGTAGAAAAGGTTGTGGTTCGCCCATTCGAAATCGAACAGCATCGACAGGCCCTTGCGGACCGCGCGGTCGGCAAAGACATCGCGGCGGGTGTTGAAGACGAAGCCGAGCATGTTGGAAGGCGCGCCGGAGGTGAAGCTCTCCAGCACCACGTCGCCCCTCGTCACCGCCGGGAAGTCATAGGCGGTGCGCCAGTGGTTCGGGTCGCCCTCGATATAGATGTGGGATAGGCCCTTCTTGAAGGCCTCGAACTGGGCGTTGGCGTCGCGGAAATACTCGATCGCGATGGTCTCGTAATTGTCGAAACCCTGCTTCACCGGCAGGTCCTTGCCCCAATAGTCGGGGTTCTTGCGATAGACGATGCGCTGGCCCGGCTCGACCGTGTCGATCACGTAGGGTCCGGAGCCGATCACCGGCTCCAGCGTCGTCTGCTCGAAGGTGTCGCGGTCGAAGGCGTGTTCGGGCAGGACCGGCAGGCCCGAGATCAGCATCGGCGTCTCGCGGTCGGCCGTGTCGTCGAAGGTGAAGCGGACGCCGTTCTCGCCGATCTTCTCTATCTCCACGGCCGGCCGCAGCCAGTTGGCGTACATCGGGCGGCCGTGCTCGCGCAGCATCTCGACGGTGAAGAGAACGTCTTGCGGGCGCACGGGCTTGCCGTCCGAGAAGGTCGCTTCGGGATTGAGCTGGAACTCGACGAAGCTGCGCGCGTCGTCGGTCTCAACGGTCTCGGCCAACAGGCCGTACATGGTGAAGGGCTCGTCCATGGAGCGCTGCATCAGCGGCTCGAAGACGAGATTGCCGAACTGCTTGTCGAACCAGAGGCCGCGGGCCGTGGTCAGCGCGCCGCGCACAATGACGGGGTTCAGATTGTCGAAGGTGCCGAAGACGCCGTAGCGCATGGTCCCGCCCTGCGGCGCGTCCGGATTGGCATAGGGCAGATGCTCGAAATCCGCCGGCAAGGCCGGTTCGCCCTGCATGGCGATGGCATGGGCCGGTTCGGCGACGGCCGGTGACGCGGCGCCGAGCGCGACCGCGACGCAGAACGGGGCGAGAAGCGCGCTGAGGCCTGTGGCGGCAGAAATGATCCGCATACGGTTCGATCGACTCCTGAAGTTCTGTAGGGCCGCGATTCTAGCGGGAAAGCATCAGCTTGCCTACCGGCGGGACGCGCGGCTCATTCGGCCGGGAGTCTTCAAACTGCCGTATTTGCGAAAGAGGTCGGGCCTCGTTAAGGAACGCATGTTTCCGCACCATTCATGCCGAAAGGAATTGAGGCCTGTGACGCACCGTCTGATGAACGCCACCACCGGGATGCTCGCCGCCGGGCTGCTCGGATTTGCGACGCTCGGCGCCGGCGTATCCGGCGCGATCGCCCAAACCGCTGCTCCTTCAGGGGCCGCCCCCGCTGCCGGGCAGCGTCCGCAAGCCGTGCCCGCCGAATGGTTCAAGGTCTGCTCGACCCAGGGCGAGAACGAGATCTGCAACACGCAGTACACGCTGATCGCCGACACGCGGCAGCTGATCACCGCCGTCAACCTGATCAACGTCAAGGGCAAGGTGAACCAGAAGGTTCTCCAGGCCGTGGTCCCGACCGGCCGGGTGATCCCCGCCGGCGTGCAGGTGAAGGTCGACGACAAGGCACCGCAGACGCTCAACTATTCGGTGTGCTTCCAGGACCGCTGCATCGCCGAGGCCGAGCTGACCGATGCGATGGTCGCCTCGATGAAGGCCGGCAAGCAGATGAACGTCACCTCGATCAATTTCCAGCGCCAGGCCAATCCGGTTCCGATCACGCTGTCGGGCTTCACGGATGCCTATGACGGCGCGCCGAAGGCCCAGCCGGAACTGGCCCAGCGCCAGCAGGAGCTCAACGAGGCCCTGCAGAAGCAGGCCGAGGAGCGCCGCAAGAAGTTCGAGGAAGCGCAGAATGCGGCTAAGAGCGGTGCCGCCGCCCAGTAAGGCTCTCGCGACCTTGCCAGACATGCAGACGGCGGCCTCTGGGCCGCCGTCTTGCGTTTGACGTCAGTGTCGGCGCCGCTGCGCCGGATGCTCCGGACAGCCGGCCCGGCGGGCGTCAGTTCCGGTGGGCGCCCTTCAGCTGATAGGCGCCGTCGACAGGGCCGTCGAACAATTCGCCGATCTGCGGATGCCGCACCGGGGTGCCGCTCTCGTCGGGCAGGAGGTTCTGCTCCGAGACATAGGCGATGTATTCGCTCTCGGCGTTCTCCGCGAACAGATGGTAGAAGGGCTGGTCCTTGCGCGGCCGCACGTCGGCGGGAATGGATTCGTACCACTCGTCGCTGTTGTCGAATTCCGGATCGACGTCGAAGATCACGCCGCGAAACGGAAATACGCGGTGCTTGACGACCTGTCCGATAAAGAAGCGAGCAGTTTGCATAGACGTGAAGTCTCCCTTAAGGCACGGGAAATAGCCAATCTGACCGGTGCAGCGCAAGCGCGCAGGTCCGGCCGAGACGAACGTCCCCGCATGTTTTCCAGTTTCACTGCCAGGCCGAGACCGTGATCGAGATCATCGGGCTCATCTCGCCATTCTTCGTCCTGATCGGCCTCGGCTTCGGGGCGGGACGAATCGTCGACAGGCCGCTCGAAGGCCTCGCCTGGCTGAACGTCTTCGTCATCTACATTGCGCTGCCGGCGCTGTTCTTCCAGCTTCTCGCACGCACGCCTGTCGAGAAACTGGCCAGCATCGGCTTCATCGCCGCGACGACCCTTGCGACCTTCGTCATCTTCGTCGTCGGCTTCGTCCTGGCGCTGGTGCGGTCCCGCGCCGACATCCCGGTCGCCACCATCCAGGGGCTGGCGGGCGCTTATGGCAATATCGGCTATATGGGGCCGGGGATCGCGATGGCGGCCTTCGGTCCGGCCGCCGCCGTGCCGGTGGCGTTGATCTTCTGCTTCGACAACATCCTGCATTTCGTCATGGCGCCGCTGATGATGGCGGTCGGCGGCGACCGCAGCCGGCCGACCAGCGTCGTGGCGCGGGAAGTGCTCCTGAAGATCTTCACCCACCCGTTCATCCTGGCGACGATCGTCGGCGTTGCGGCGGCCATCGTGCAGTTTCGCCCGCCCGAGCCGATCGAGCGGCTGCTGGAGCTTCTGGCCAATGCCGCCGCGCCCTGCGCGCTCTTCGCCATGGGCGTGACCCTGGCGCTGCGTCCGCTGAAGCGCGTTCCCATGGAACTGAGCACGATCGTGCCGATGAAGCTCCTGGTGCAGCCCGTCGTCGCCTGGCTGCTCCTGGGCGTCTTCGGCGATTTCGACCCGATCTGGGTGCAGACGGCGATCCTTCTCGCCTGCCTGCCGACCGCCACCAACGTCTTCGTCATGGCGCAGCAATACGGGGTCTGGGTCGAGCGCGCCTCGGCCACGGTGCTCGTCACCACCGTCCTGTCGGTGGGGACTGTGACCCTGCTGCTGTTCCTCCTGTCCTCAGGTCTCGTGCCGACCGATCCGTTCCCGCAGTGAGCGGGGAATGCCGGTCAGGCCGGCGCCGGGGCTGAGACCCTCGCGCATGGCGAACTGGCGCAGGAGCGGCAGGGCGCGCATGGCGCCGAGCCCGACCGAGCGGGCCATCTGGCTGGGCAGGAAATCGGCCAGCAGCGAGCGGTTGAGAAGATCGACGCCGATTGTGCGCGAGCGCACGTCCGAGCGCCGCGAGGCGTCGTAGCGCAGGAGCGTGACCCGCGCGCCGGGATCGTCGCGGCTCTCGCAGGCGAGGCGCACGATGTCCTCGCAATCGCGCAGCCCGAGATTGAGCCCCTGCGCACCGATCGGCGGAAAGACATGGGCGGCTTCCCCGACCAGGGCCAGCCGGTCGCCGGTGAAGCGGTCCACCGAGGCGCCGGAGAGCGGAAAGCGCTGGATCGGTTCCTCGACCGTGACCTCGCCGAGGATCGACTGCATCCGGTCCTCGATCATCCGCGACAGCTTGTCGGGCGCAAGTTCGGCATAGAGCTCGGCGAGCTTCGGCTCTTCCACCCAGACGAGCGACGAGTGCCGGCCCGGCAGCGGCACCTGGGTGAACGGGCCGGAGCGGGTATGGAACTCCGTCGAGATCGACCGATGGTCGATCCGGTGGCCGAAATTCAGGACGATGGCGCTTTGCGGGTAGGACCATTCGCGCAGGCCGATGCCGGCGGCTTCGCGCATCGGCGAGCGTCGGCCATCGGCCGCGACGACGAGATCGACGGCCAGGCTGCCGCCGTCGGCCAGTTCGACGACGGCGCGCTCGCCCTCGATGCGGTAGCCGCGCGCGGCCGTATCGCGGCGTTCGAGTTGCGGCGCGTCCGCCGCCTGCGCCTTCAGCGCGGCCAGGAGGTCGCTGTTGAGGACGTTGTAGCCGAAGGCCGACAGGCCGATCTCGCTGGCGCGGAACTCGACGGTCGGCGCGCGCAGAAGCCGGCGGGTGTCGTCGATCAGCCGCATCACCGCGAGCGGCTCCGCCTTGCTGCCGAGCGCCTCGAAGATGCCGAGATCGGACAGGAAGGCGACCGAGCGGCCGATCAGTGCCGTGCTGCGCCGGTCCGCCGGGGCGTCCGGCGCGATCAGCACCGTGTCGAAGCCGGCTTTTGCCAAGGCGAGTGCGGTGGCGGTGCCGGCCAGTCCGCCGCCGATGACGGCTATCTCTCTACGTTCCATGCCTGCGGTCCAGATCCGGTGCCAGATGCGGCCAAAAACCGCCGATCGAGGCCGTTGTCGTTCGTTTCGCTTGGAATTCGCACATACGCCCGTTACAGCGGATGACAATGGCCGCGTGCTGCGGCACGCCGCCATGCGACGAATCGATCCGGACATTTGATGGCAGACGCAGTCAGAAATATCGACAAGTGGCGCGCTTTCGGCGTGCATCTCCTGACCGCCAGCGGCGCCTTCCTGGCGTTCATGTCGCTGATCGCCGCCGGCGAGGGGCGCTGGGTGGCCATGTTCGGCTGGCTGGGCTTGGCGCTGTTCGTCGACGGCATCGACGGGCCGATGGCGCGCAAGATCGAGATCAAGCGGATCCTGCCGAACTGGTCCGGCGACGTGCTCGACGCGGTGATCGACTATGCGACCTTCGTGATGATCCCCGCGGTCGGGCTCTATCTGTCCGGCCTGATCGGCGAGCCATGGTCGGGCGTCGCGGCGGCGCTGATCGTGATCTCCAGCGCGATCTACTACGCCGACACGCGCATGAAGACGAAGGCCAATTACTTTCGCGGCTTCCCCGTCGCGTGGAACATGGTGGTCTTCACCTTCTTCGCGGTGCAGCCGAGCCAGGCGGTCGCCTTCGGCTTCGTCGTCCTGTGCACCGTGGCGACGTTCCTGCCCATCCAGTTCCTGCATCCGGTGCGGGTCGTGCGGCTGCGTCTCGTCAATCTGTCGATCTTCGCGGTCTGGTCGGTGCTGGGCCTGATCGCCCTGTTCAACAATTTCGACAGTCCGGACTGGGTGCGCTGGGGACTTGTGCTCAGCGGCCTCTATCTGTTCGCCATCGGCGGCGTCGTCCAGCTTCTGGATCGCAGACGCCGCTGAGCGAACGCATCAGGGAGACAGGGATGAGCAAGGCGATCATGGTCCACGAGGTGGGCGGACCGGACGTGATGAAGTGGGAAGAGCACGATCCCGGCCAGCCGGGTGAGGGCGAGGTCCGGGTCCGGCAGACGGCCGCGGGCGTCAACTTCATCGACGTCTATTTCCGGACCGGCGTCTACAAGGCGCCGCAGATGCCCTTCGCTCTCGGCAAGGAAGGCGCCGGCGTCGTCACCGCCGTCGGTTCAGGAACGGACCGGTTCAAGGTCGGCGACCGCATCGCCTATAACGGCGTTGCCGGCAGCTATGCCGAAGAGGTCGTGGTCGCCGCGGACAAGGCCGTGAAGATCCCCGACACGATCGACGACCACACCGCCGCGGCGATCATGCTGAAGGGCATGACGGCGGAATATCTCCTGCGCCGGACGTTCAAGGTCGGACCGGAGACGGTGCTGCTGTTCCATGCCGCTGCCGGCGGGGTGGGGCTGATCGCCGGCCAGTGGGCCAAGCATCTGGGCGCGACGGTGATCGGCACCGCTGGGTCGCCGGAGAAATGCGAACTGGCGCTGCAGAACGGCTACGATCACGTCATCAACTACCGCGACGCGGATTTCGTCGAGAAGGTTCGCGAGATCACCGACGGCCGCAAATGCGACGTGGTCTATGATTCCGTCGGCAAGGACACGTTCCCCGCCAGCCTCGACTGCCTGAAGGCGCGCGGCCTGTGGGTGAGCTTCGGTCAGTCCTCGGGCAACGTCCCGCCATTCGACATCGGCATCCTGAACCAGAAGGGCTCGCTCTTCGCCACGCGCCCGAGCCTGTTCGGCTACAACACCAGCCGCGATGAACTCGACGCCTCGGCGAAGGCGCTGTTCGACGTGGTGGGATCGGGTGCGGTGAAGATCACCATCGGCCAGACCTATCCGGTCGCAGAAGCCGCCCAGGCGCATCGCGATCTGGAAGCGCGCAAGACTACCGGGGCGACCATCCTGACGATGTGATGGGCGCGGAGCTCTTCCGCCGGTCGGTTCAGGCCGGCGGAAGAGCTCGCGGCATCAGGGCGCGTCGCCGAGAACGATGGCGCGCGCCTCGGCATATTTCCCGAGGCGGCGTTCGTCGTCTTCGGTCACCGTGCCCAGGCGGGTCCGGTCGGAATTGTCGGCCAGATCTGCCAGCTTGACGATGCGCGCCAGATCATTGTCCCGGGCGCGCCGGACGGCGTCGAAATAATCCTCATCTGCGCGATGGGTGAGGGCGTCGACGGCATCCACGACGGCGTCCGAAAACCCTTCCTCGCGCAGCCCCTCCAGAGTCCAGTCGCTGTCCTCCACGACGTCGTGAAGGAGCGCGACGATCCTGGCCTCGTGGCCGGTGACCGCGTCGCAGACCCGGAGCGGATGGGTGATGTAATCGGCGCCGGCCTTGTCGACCTGCCCGGCATGGGCACTCTCGGCAATGGCGCGGGCCCGCTCGATCGTTGCCATGGGTACACTCTCCACAACTACCACGGGGACGCGGCAGGTCTCGTTACTGCAAAGAAAAAGGCAGTTGGAAAGGGGGGAGGACCCCTTCCAACTGCCTTACTGCAATCAGCGGCGCGGGAAGATTTGGGAGGGAGAACGTGCCGCCGATATCTGACCAATGCACGCGAACCGATTCCGATCCTTCGCCTAGCCCGACTTTTTGTAGCCGTCTATTGTTCCGCACTCAGTGCCGGGCGTTCCGCCGGTTCGCGACAAGCGTCGCGATGACCATGCCGGCCAGCATCATCGGCAGGAAGACCAGCGTTCCCGGCGCGCCGAGGACCAGTGCAGTCCAGGCCGGACCCGGACAGAAACCGCCGATGCCCCAGCCAATGCCGAAGATCGCCGCTCCGACGACGAGATTGCGATCGATGTCGCTTCGGGTCGGAAGCTGGAACTCCGAAAGGAGATACGGGTGGCCGCGCGGCAGGACGATCCGGTAGCCGATGAAGGTCGTCAACGCGGCGCCGCCCATGACGAAGGCGAGGCTCGGATCCCAGGTGCCCGCGACATCGAGGAAGTTCAGGATCTTGGCCGGGTCGGACATGCCGGCGACGATGAGGCCGACGCCGAAGAGCAGGCCTGCGAGAAAGCCGAAGAGAGGGCGCATGATGTTCCTCCTCAAACGAGGTGACGCAGGACGAAGACCGTCCCGGCAGCGAAGGCCATGAATGTCGCAACGGCGACCAGCGAGCGGCCGGACAGGCGGGCCAGCCCGCAGACACCGTGGCCACTGGTGCATCCCGAACCGGTGACGGTGCCGTAACCGACCAGGAGGCCGGCAATGCCCATGGCAACGAGGCTGGTCGGAACGGTCTGGGCGACGGGTTCGCCGCTGACCATGAAGACGAGCAGCGGTGCGGCGACGAGGCCGAGAATGAAGGCCAGACGCCAGATCCAGTCGTCACGGCGACCGGGAAGCGCCCCGGCGGTGATCCCGGCAATGCCGGCGATGCGTCCGAACAGCGCCATGACCATCACGGCGGACAGGCCGATCAGGACGCCGCCGGCGAGCGACGCGAAGGGCGTATAGGGGGTGATGGTCTCGAGCGGCACGGATCGGCTCCTCAGGTTGGGTGGCGTGGGGGCCGGGAAGCGGTCAGGCGAGAAAGGCCATTCCGCTCTTCACCAGCATGTAGATGGCGACCAGCATGATGAGGCCGGCGAAGGCGATATCGAGCGCCCCTTTGCGGCCGGACAGCCAGCGCGCGATGTAGGCGCCGGCAACGCCGCCGGCGAGGCCGCCCGCGATGAAGACCAGCGCCAGCGGCCAGTCGACATAGCCGGACAGGGCGTAGTTCAACGCCGTCGTCAGTCCGAAGGCAGTGATCGCGACAAGCGACGTGCCGATGGCGTTCAGCATCGTCATGCCCGTCGCGGCGACGAGGCTGGGCACGATCAGGAAGCCGCCGCCGATCCCGAAGAAGCCGGAAAACGCCCCCGTTCCGGCGCCATAGCCGACAACCTTCGGTGCGTTCTGCCGGTTGCACTCGATGTCGTGATCGCCGCCATGGCCGCGGTGACGGAACATCATGACGCCGACCCCGATCATCAGCAGGGCGAAGGCGAAGAGCAGCTGCTCGCCATCGATCAGCTTGCCGAGGGTCGATCCGGCGAGCGCCCCGACGATGCCTGCCGCGCTGTAGACGAAGGCGCAGCGCCATTTCACATGGCCGAGCCGGGCATGGGTGACGAGATTGCCGGCGGCGTTCGCGGCGACGGCGAAGGCACTGGTCCCGATCGCCATATGGGCGCCGGGCACGCCGACGAGATAGACCATCAGCGGGACGGCGAGGATCGACCCGCCACCGCCGAACAGCCCGAGCGACAGCCCGACCAGCGAGCCGGAGAAGGCGCCGAGGAGATACTGGACGAGGGTGAGGGTCATGGCGAAGGGCTCGATGGGCGCGGGGGCCGCGCGGACGCTGGCGGGCGGTGATCATGGGCCCGCCGGACGTTCATCCGTCCGGCGGACCTGGCCGGCTGTCGCTCAGTCCTTGAGCGGCAGGCCGCAATCGCACCAAGACTTCAGCCCACCCTCGATCGGCTTGGCCTCGTAGCCCATCTCGGTCAGCGTCTTGGCGGCAAGCGCGGCGCGTGCGCCCGACGCGCAGAGCACGTAGACCGGCGTCTCGCCGCCATGGGCCCTGGTCAGCGGCGGATGGGCGCTCTGCGCCGTCGGATCGGCCTTGGCTTCCAGAAAGCCGCGTGGGATGTGAACGGCGTCGGCGACCTCGCCGCTCTCGGCCAGTTCATGGGCCTCGCGCACGTCGAGGATCACGCCGCCCGAGGCATGGGCCTCGGTCGGCGCAATGGTTCCGGTGGCGGCCTTCGCGTCGGCGACATAGTCCTGCATGGTCTTGTGCATCACGGGGCTCCTCAGAAACGGTTGGCCGGGATCTTGAAATAATGGTTGCCGTCGCTCTCGGCCGGCGGCAGGCGCCCGCCGCGCAGATTGACCTGCAGGGCGTGCAGCATCCGGTCGGGCAGATCGAGCGTGGCATCGCGCGCGTCGCGTGTCTCGACAAACTCGGCTTCACTCGTGCCATCACTGACATGGGCGTTGTCGCGGCGGTGCTCGTCCACGGTCGCTTCCCACTGGATCTCGTCGCGGGAGTCGGTGCCATAGTCGTGGCCGACGAAGAGGCGCGTGTCGCCGGGCAGCGACAGGATCTCGCGGATGCTGGCCCATAGCGTGCGGGACGAACCGCCGGGGAAGTCAGCCCGGCTCGAGCCCATGTCGGGATACATCAGCGTGTCGTGGACGAAAGCCGCGTCGCCGACGACATAGGTGATCGAGCCCAGCGTATGGCCGGGGGACAGCATCACGCGGACGTCGATGTTGCCGATGGTGAAGGTGTCGCCGTCATTCCAGAGCCGGTCGAAGTCGCGGGCGGGATCGAAGGCCTCGGGCAGATTGTAGAGGCCGCGCCACAACTCGGCGATCTCGATGACCTTGCTGCCGATGGCGGTCGGCGCGCCGAGCTTTTCCTTCAGATAGGCGGAGGCCATCATGTGGTCGGCGTGGGGATGGGTGTCGAGAATCCACTCGATCTCGAGGCCCTCCCGCGCGACATGGGCGAGGATCTCGTCGGCGCTCTCGGTCGACGTGCGGGCCTCGGCAGGATTGAAGTTCAGCACGACGTCGATCAGTGCGGCCTTGCGCGTCGCCGGATCGGCACAGACATACTGAACGGAGCCGGTATCCTCTTCGTAGAATCCCCAGATGTCCGGGGAGCCTGCGCCGCGAGATGGGCTGTGTCGGGTCAACATGCGGACGTCTCCTCTAGCGTCTTGTGGTCGGGCCGTGGCACGGGGCGATGGCCGTACGGGCCGTGCCCGACCGTATTGAAATGAGGCAAATCGCTTTGGGTTTCGCCGTTGCCAGTGTATATATGCGCCATGCCTAAATTAGACAAGCCTAATATTGAGATTCCGGACGAGCGATCGCCGATGGCGCAGGCGCTCGACGAGAAGGCCGCGGACGTCGCCGCCATGCTGTCGCTGATGGCGAATCCGCATCGGTTGCGCATCCTGTGCCGCCTGGCGGAAGGCGAGGCTTCGGTCGGAGCGCTTGGGCAGGAGGCGGGGCTGAGCCAATCGGCGCTGTCGCAGCATCTGGCCCGGTTGCGTACGGGCGGGCTCGTCACCACGCGGCGGGAAGCCCAGACGATCTTCTACTCGCTGGCGAATGACGAGACCCGGGCGATCATGGAGGCGATGTACCGCGTCTTCTGTGCACCCGAGCTCGACCAGGCGCGCTGACGGCGACGCCCACGTCTCCGGCGCGGCGGATCTGACCTCATCACGTTCATATCATTCGCCGATCGCAATGGTTGCAGGCCTTTTCGAGAGGTCCAGTTCCTCCGGCAACGGGCCGCGGTAGCGCGGCCTCCTGTCAGTATCGGAGGTTTTCATGCGCCATTTCGCAATCATTCTCGCCGCCACCACCATGCTCTCCGGGGGGCAGGCGCTGGCGCAGAGCGGCGACTCGTCCGCCAGCGACGATGCGGCCACGCGCCCACCGGTCGCGACCGGGGCGCCGCATGGCGCTGACCAGTCGCCGGCCTTCGAAGGTCAGACCCGGGCGCCCCAGCCGGCGACCGACGTCGCGGTGTCGACGGAGATTGTCGCCGACGATCTGCCGAAGCTGTGGTCGATGGAATTCCTGGCCGATGGCCGCATGCTCGTCGCGGCCAAGGACGGCGCAATGCATATCGTCGGCACCGACGGCACGGTCGGCGAGGCATTGGCCGGCGTGCCGGATGTCGATGCGCGCGGGCAGGGCGGTCTTCTCGATATCGCGCTGGCGCCCGACTTTGCCGACAGCCGGACGATCTTCTTCTCCTTCTCCGAACCACGCGATGGCGGTGTGAACGGCACCAGCGTGGCGGCGGCCGAACTGCGCACCGACGACGCGGGGTCGGGCACGCTGGAGAATGTCCGGGTGATCTTCCGGCAGACACCGGGTTATGCGGGCACCAAGCATTTCGGTTCGCGCCTCGCCTTCGCCCCGAATGGCGACCTTTTCGTCACCGTCGGCGAGCGCTCCGACACGCCGATCCGCAACCAGGCGCAGGATGTCACCTCCGGTCTTGGCAAAATCTTCCGCATCCGCCCGGATGGCTCGCCCGCCGATGGCAGCCCGTTCGTCGATGCGGCCGACGCGCTGCCGGAGATCTGGTCCTATGGTCACCGCAATCTGCAATCGGCAGTGGTCGATGATGCGGGCCAGCTCTGGACGGTGGAACACGGTCCGAAGGGCGGCGACGAACTAAACCGGCCGGAAGAGGGCCTCAATTATGGCTGGCCGGTCATCACCTATGGCATCGACTACAGCGGTGCCCCGATCGGCGAGGGCATCACCGCCCAGGATGGCATGGAGCAGCCGGTCTATTACTGGGACCCGGTGATCGGCCCATCCGGCATGGCGCAGTATCAGGGCGACGAATTCCCCGAATGGCAGGGCGCTCTCCTGATCGGCGGTCTGGTGAGCCAGGGCCTCGTTGTGCTGCAGATCGAAGATGGCCGGGTCGCGACCGAGGCGCGGGTGCCGCTCGACGCCCGAATCCGCGACGTGAAGGTGGGGCCGGATGGTGCCGTCTACGCGGTCACCGAGACGCGCCGCGGCGGCTCCAGCTCGATCCTGCGCCTGACCGCGGGCGAGGGCGGCTGAGCCACGCCAACCGGCGCACGGGACAAGCGTAGGCGCGCTACGTCCCGTGCGACGCAGAACGGACTGCCAGACGCAAAACGGGCCGCGTCCGAAGGAAGCGGCCCGTTTCATGTCTGGTTGATGTCATCGGCCGACGCGTCGGCCTGACAGATCGCTCAGGCGGCGTCCCGCAGGTCGGTCTCGGAGCCAGGGGCGTCCTGCCCCATCGCCTCGATGTCGCTCTCCACCAGAGCGGCGTGCAGCGTGCGCAGCGTGCCGTCATAGTCCTTGTCGTCGATGACGAACTGCAGGTCGACGCGGCGCGTCAGATCCTGCATGCCGAGCGGCGCAATGCCCGCCTCCGACAGGGCCTGCAGAGCGCGCAGGGTCAGGCCCGGCGCCGTCAGGTTGCGGCCGATCACCGAGACGATGGCGACGCGCTCGATCTCGATCTCCGAGGCCGGGAAGCGCTCCGCCAGATCGCGCTCGACGCGCTTCAGCGACTTCATCGAACCGTCGATGAAATGGGTAATCGTATTGGCGTTGCAGGTCTTGGTGACGATCCGCATCTTGTGGCGCGTCAAGACTTCCAGGATCGCCGCGTCGTAACCCTTCACGCCGACCATGTCCTGCTCGAAGAACTGAAGGGCGAAGACACCGCGCAGCCCGGCGATCATGTCGACCCGCGGCTTCGGCGCGCCGCGCTCGTCGAGGATCAGCGTGCCGGAATCCTGTGGCCGGAAGGCATTGCGGACGCGCAGCGGGATGCCGGCCTGGCGCAGGCCCTTGGCGGCGCGGGGATGGATCGCCTCCATGCCCATGTTGGAGAGCTGGTCGGCCACATCGTAATTGGTCCGGCCGATGACGCGGACCTTGTCGAGGCCGACCGTCTTCGGATCGGCACTGCAGAGGTGGAACTCCTTGTGGATCACCGCCTCGCGGGCCTCGGTCAGCGCTGCGACGCGGGCGAAGGTCACCTCGGTGTAGCCGCGGTCGTGGCTCTTCACCAGCGACTCCTTGCACTGGGCATAGCCCGGCAGGATCGGCATCTCGGTGGCGAAGTCGACGTCTTCCAGCGCCGTGCAGATGCGTTCGTCGAGCGACGGCTGGCTGTCGTCGCGCCAGCCCGTCAGATCGACGAAGCGGGCATTGACGCCGCGGTTGCGCAGGAGGAGCGCGGTGACCATCGCCGAATGGGCCTCGCCGAGCGCCGAGACCATCTCGCGGACGGTCATCAGATGCTCTTCGAGACGGAACTGGCCGAAGGAGCAGAGACGGCTCAGGTCGATCAGGCAGCTGCGGACCCCCTCGATCCGCTCGCGCACGAAATCGTCCGCGGCCCGGCGATCGCCGGTGTCGTCGAGGACCTTGGCGTTGATCGCCTGCATGTCGCGACCGACGGCGGTGAGGGCGTCGCCCCAGGCCCATTCGGAATCGGTGCTGGCGAACAACGCATGCACGCCCGGCTCGCCGGTCTTCTTGTGCTCGAGCAGCTTGTCCGTGATGCCGCCATAGGCGGAGACGACGAAAATCCGGTTGTAGAGATCGTCACCCTTGCGGCTGCCGATCAGAACGTTCTCCAGCAATTCCTCATGCCGAAGCATGGATGTTCCGCCGATTTTCTCGACTGTATGGTTGGTCATGGGTCTCTCTCCGGGCAATGCCTGGGATGCGTGTGCCGGGTGGGACGGGCCTTTGGCCGCATCGCGGTTCGGCTTGTGGCCCCGCGCCGGCTGGCAGCCAGCGCGCAGGGCTCTGAACGGATCGGGCGGCGCAAGGCCGCCCGGATCGCAGGGTCTTAGATTGCCTCGCCTTCGAGAGCGTAGGCGCCGGTCTCGTCGTGGACTTCCTTGCCGTTCAGCGGCGGATTGAACACGCAAGCGACCGACATCTCGGTCTTCGGCCGGACGATGTGCCGGTCGTGCTTGTCTAGGACGTACATCACGCCCGGACGCAGATCGTGGACCTCTCCGGTCGCCTTGTCCTCGATCGTACCTTCGCCGGACACCACATAAACCGACTCATAGTGGTTCTTGTAATGGAAGTGGTTCTCGCCACCCGCGTAGAGCGTGGTGATGTGGAACGAGAAGCCGACATTGTCGGACTTCAGGAGGAGGCGGGTGGAATCCCACCCTTCCGACTTGACGAGGCGTTCGGTCTTGCGGGCTTCTGCGAGATCTCTGACGATCATGTGGATACTCCAATTCGGTGAAATGTGCGGGGTGGTGGTGTCTGCAGCCTATTCGGCGGCGACACGCGCCGGCGCACGAAGAACGGTCTCGAAGGCCTCGGCGACGATATCGAGGCCACGCGCGAAGGTCTCATCGGAAATCGTCAGCGGTGCCAGCACCTTGACGATCTCGTCGGACGAGCCAGCGGTCTCGATCACCAGGCCACGCTCGAAGGCTGCGGCACAGATCTCGGCAGCCTTGTCGCCGGACCCGGTGTCGATGCCGCGCATCATGCCGCGACCCTTGACCCGGAAGCCGTAGCTTTCGGCAATGGCGCCGAGGCGCTGGTTCAGATAGTCGGCCTTGCGGCGGATATCCGTGGCGAAGGCATCGTCGGCCCAGAACTTCTCCAGGGCGGCGCGGGCCGTCACGAAGGCATGGTTGTTGCCGCGGAACGTGCCGTTGTGCTCGGCCGGGGTGAAGACGTCGTATTCCGGCTTCACCAGAACCATCGACATCGGCAGGCCGAAGCCCGACAGCGACTTCGCCATGGTGATGATGTCCGGCTGGATGCCGGCAAACTCGAAGGCGAAGAAGTCGCCGCTGCGACCGCAACCCGCCTGGATGTCGTCGATGATCAGTAGTGCGCCGTGCTTCTTGGCGATCGCGCTGAGGCGCTGCAGGAACTCTTTCGACGCGACGTTGAGGCCGCCTTCGCCCTGGATGCACTCCAGGAGGATCGCCGCGGGGGCGTCGATGCCGCTGGACGTATCGCCGAGCATGTCGTCCAGCATCTGCGCGCTGTCGACGCCTTCGCCATGGAAGCCGTCATAGGCCATGCGGGTGACGCCGGTGAGCTGGCTGCGGGAGCCGGCCCGCTGCGAGCCGTTGCCGGTGGCGGCGAGCGCACCGGTGGTGACGCCGTGATAGCCATTGGTGAAGGCGATGACGTTCTCGCGGCCGGTGGCCTTGCGGGCAAGCTTCAGGGCCGCCTCGACGGCGTTGGCGCCGGTCGGCCCCTGGAACATCATGCGATGGTCCATGCCACGCGGCTTCAGGATGCGCTCGCTGAACGAGATCAGGAACGCTTCCTTGGCCTCGGTGAACATGTCGAGGCCGTGGGTCACGCCATCCGACATGATGTAGTCGACCAGCGCCGACTTCATGTCAGGGTCGTTATGGCCGTAGTTCAGCGACGCGCAGCCGGCGAGGAAGTCGATATATTCGCGGCCCTCGATGTCGGTCAGCGTGGCGTTCTGCGCCTTCTTGAAGACCGTCGGGAAGCTGCGGCAATAGCTGCGAACCTCGGATTCGAGGCGTGCAAAGGTGGCGGCGCCCGTCGTGGCGGGCGTTTCGGTGTGGTTCAGCATGTGTCAATCCGTGTTGTTACGAACGGAGCCCGCGGCACGGCGGGCATCAACGTTCTGTCCAGGTTCCGGTCGCGCCCGCAGTCTGCTGCGGGGGCTGGCTGTCAGGCAGCCTGTGCCGTCTGTTCCGGCATGTCGTCGGTCTCGGCGGCGCTTGCATCGATCGGCGCGATCGTCAGCATGTGCTCGCTGTCGTGATCGCCCGAGAAGTGCTCGTCGCCGCACAGCCAGACCTTGTCGGTGATCTTGGCATCGAACTCGTCGGCGACGCCCTCGAACATGCGCCAGGAGGATTTGTTGTCCGGCGTGATCGTGGTCTTCAGGCGCTCGACACCCTCGCAGGATTCGCTGGTGAGGAGGTTCGCGATCAGGCGGCGCGCCAGGCGGCGGCCACGGGCCGCTTCGGCCACGGCGACCTGCCAGACGAACAGGGCTTCCGGCTCTTCCGGCGGACGGTAGGCGGACACCCAGCCGACGATCTCGCCATCCAGCTCGGCCAGCATGCAGGTGCTGGCGAAGTGGGTGCACTGCAGGAAGTTGCAGTACAGCGAATTGTCGTCCAGCGCCTCGCAGGAGTCGATCAGGTCGTGCACCGCCTGCCCATCCTCACGGACGGGATGGCGGAACGTCAAAGGGCTAGAAACGCTGGCCAATTGGGGACGGTGACCTTTATCGGACTTCTGCATGGACGCGCCTCGTACGTTATTTCGTTGAGGCGGAATATTTATACGGTCGAAGCGATAGTCAACCGCCGCGGCGCGCTTGCGGGCGATCTGCGCGGGGATTCGGCACCCGCCTCATCAAGGGTTCATCGCGTTATATCAGTGGTTTGGGCACCTTCCGACAGGGCTCGGAAAAAATATTGATGACGGAATGGGCGGTCGGAGGTCATTTGCTGGTCAAATGATTTCTGCCCCGACCCCAAAGAATCGGTTTGATCGTCGAAGGATCCCTCGCTTATATGGCCCCGCCGCCAGGATGCGGCAGAGGCAAAGGGCCTCGCGGACGATCTCATCGGGGTAAAGCGGAACATGGAGGATCGGGGACGGCAGGCGTTGATCGCCCTCAGGCGGATCATTCGCGCCATGGAATTCAGTGCGCGGCGGCTGGCCAAGGAAACCGGCCTGACGAGTTCGCAATTGACGGTGCTGCGGATCCTCAGCCAGGGCGAGATGACGCCCAGCGCGATCGCGGCGCAGATCGGCCTGACACAGGCCACGGTGACCACGCTGATCGACCGGCTGGTCGAGCGCAAGCTGGTGCAGCGCCGCCGCGGCGAGAGCGACCGGCGGCATATCTGGATCGATCTGACGGAAGAAGGCCACGCCATGCTGGCCAGCATGCCGCCCGATCTCCAGGTCAGCTTCCAGAGCGAGTTCGACCGCATGAAGGACTGGGAGCAGGCGATGGTCGTCGCCAGCCTCGAGCGCATCGCGGGGCTTCTGAACGCCGAGCGCATCGACGCCGGTCCGGTGCTCGAATTTGGCGAGATCGCGACGCCCCGGCCGTAGGCCACGCGGTGGCAGCGGGCCGCCGTCCGATCGTGCAGTTGCGACGACATACCAACGAAAAAGGGCGACCACCGCGGTCGCCCTTTTTCGTTCCGGTCATCGCCGAGCCAACCATGACGGCTCGGCTTCTCCGCCGTCAGCGCGTGACGATCTCCGGGCCCATCAGGCTGTAGGGCAGGAAGGTCGAGAGCGCCGGCACGTAGGTCACCAGGATCAGGAACAGGAACAGGACGCCCACGAAGGGCAGTGCGGCCTTCACCACCTGGACGAGGCTCATGCCGGTGATACCGGAGGTCACGAACAGGTTGAGCCCGATCGGCGGCGTGATCATGCCGATCTCCATGTTGACCACCATGATGATGCCGAGATGGACCGGGTCGACGCCGAGCTCCATGGCGATCGGGAACACGACCGGTGCGACGATCAGCAGAAGGCCCGACGGCTCCATGAACTGCCCGCCGATCAGCAACAGGATGTTCACGGCGATCAGGAAGGTGAACCAGTCGAAGCCGGCGCCCAGCATCATGTCGGTGATCGCCTGCGGAATGCGCTCGGCGGTCAGGACATGGGCAAAGAGCAGCGCGTTGACGATGATGAACATCAGCATCACCGTGGTACGCGACGCCTCCACCATGACCTTGCGCGTGTCCTCGTTGAAGAAGGCTCGGCCGATATTGCGGAACGAGAGCGCGAGGTTGCGCCCCCAGACCGGCAGGCCGGCGCCCAGATGGCCGAGGACGCCCGTCACGCCCGTCCGCTCGCCCCGCCACAGCGTGTAGGCGATGACGAGGATCAGCGAGATGATGCCGCCGACCGTGGCGCGCTCGGCAAAGCTCAACGAGGCCCCGCCAGGCGCGTCGGTGGCGAAGAAGGACAGGATCATCCAGACGAAGAAGAAGGCGACGCCGTAGACCAGTCCCGAGAAGCCGACGCGGGCCTTGCGGCTGTCGGTGGGCAGCACCCAGGGAATGCCCTTCATCGGGCCCATGTCGCGATAGACGAAGATCGCGACGAAGAAGGCGTAGACGGCGGCGACGGCGGCCGCCTCGGTCGGCGTGAAGACGCCGCCATAGATGCCGCCGAGAATGATGACGATCAGGAACAGGCCCCAGCCGGCATCCTTGCCGTGATGGATGATGTTGCCGAAGCCGTGCCAGGGCTCCGCCGGCAGGTTCTTGATCCGCGCCATGACGTAGATGGCGATCATCAGCATCAGGCCGGCGACGGCGCCGGGAATGACACCGGCGAGGAACATGCGGCCGACCGAGACGTCGGTGGCGGCCGAATAGACCACCATGACGATCGAGGGCGGGATCAGGATGCCGAGCGTGCCTGCATTGGCGATGATGCCGGCGGCGAAGTCCTTGCTGTAGCCGACCTTCTGCATGCCGGCGATGGCGATGGTGCCGATCGCGACCACGGTGGCCGGGGACGAGCCCGACAGCGCGGCAAACAGCATGCAGGCCAGCACCGAGGCCATGGCGAGGCCGCCGCGGAAATGACCCACGGTGGCAATAGCGAAGTTGATCAGGCGCCGGGCGACGCCGCCGGTCGACATGAAAGCCGAGGCCAGGATGAAGAAGGGGATCGCCAGGAGGGTGTAGTTCTGGGACGCGGTGAACAGCTGCAACGCGACCGAGGACATGGAGTCGGTCGAGAAGAAGGCGATCAGAATCACCGACGACAGGCCGAGCGAGATCGCCACCGGCACGCCGAGGAACAGCAGGCTCAGGACGAGGATGAAGAGAAGGGTGGTTTCCATCCGTCGTCAGTCCTTCAGCAGGTCTTTGTTTTCCGCCACGAGGTCTTCCGCCTCGTGGCCGGCGATGATCAGTTCACGCTCACCGTTCCAGATCATCACCAGCCCCTGCAGGGCGCGGAAGGCCAGAAGGGCGAGGCCGATCGGCAGTATCAGATAGGCGATCCAGCGCTGCACCCGCTCCTGCATGCCGAAGGCCTCCTGGATGAAGACCGGATAGCGCAGATCGTCGAGGCCGAGCCCGATGTCGAAGAAGCGCTTCCAGTAGAAGATCGCGCCGCCGGAGGAATTGGCGCCGAAGACCGACAGCCAGTCGGCCGACAGCAGCATGATCGCATAGAGCGCGGTGCAGAAGGCGCCGAACAGGGCCACGGCGCGGAACAGCGGCTTGGGGAAGGTGCGGATCAGCGCGTCGACGCCGAGATGGATGCCCTGCTTCAGGCCGTAGCTCATGCCGAACAGGATCATCCAGGCAAACAGGATTCGGGTCAGTTCCAGCGCGCCGGTCCAGCCGCTGTTGAAGCCGTAGCGGGCGACGACCTGCGAGAAGGAGACGAGGGTGATCGCCGCGAGGATGGTGGCGAGAATGTTCTCCTCGATGCGGGTGACCCGGTCGGGCCAGCGCCGTTCGACGAAGAACAGGAGGACGATGAGCGCCAGAATGGCGAGAAACGGCCAGTACGCGCTCATGAATCTCCTCCCGAAACGGCCGATGGCGGCCATGCTGTCCAGTCGACGGTGGCGGCTACTATATCGGACCGCAAAGGGGAAGAGACCCGCCGTCGATACCGTGCATTATTGCGTGGATCGCCTGAAAATCCGGGGCGTCAGCCGGGACTGCGGGGTGACCGGACGCCGTTGGGCGCCCGGTCGCTGGTCAGTCGATCAGTTGGCCGGGTTGGACGCCTGCGCGGCGTCGATCACGTCCTGGCCGACGTCGTCGCGGAAGCGATCCCAGACCGGCTTCATCGTGGAGACCCACTGCTCGCGCTGCTCGTCCGAGAGCTCGCGGATGGTGGAGCCGCTGTCGAGGATGTTCTGACGGTTCTTCGCCTCGGTGTCGGCGACCGCGTCATTGGCGGCCTTGGTGGTCTCGTTGACGATGGTCAGGAACTGCTCGCGAACCTCCGGCTCCAGGCCGTCCAGCCATTCGGTGGAGGTGACGAGCAGATAGGCGAGGGCGGCGTGGTTGGTCTCGGTGATGCCGTCCTGCACCTCGAAGAACTTCTGGGTGTAGATGTTCGACCAGGAGTTCTCCTGCCCGTCCACGACGCCGGTCTGCAGCGCCTGATAGACTTCCGAGAAGGCCAGCTTCTGGGCCGAGGCGCCCATCGCGCTGATCATCGCCTCGGCGACGTCGGAGGTCTGGATGCGGAACTTCAGGCCGTCGGCGTCGCTCGGCACTTCCAGCGGCTTGTTGGCCGAGAACTGCTTCATGCCCGACAGCCAGTAGCCGAGGCCGGTATAGCCGACGTCTTCCATGACGGTCAGCAGTTCCTTGCCGGTGTCGGAGTTGTTGAAGGTCTGGACGGCCGACAGGTCGGAGAACAGGAACGGCAGATCGTAGAGGCGGTACTTCTTGGTGTAGGCCTCGAATTTCGACAGCGACGGCGCGGCAAGCTGCACGTCGCCGAGCAGCAGCGCTTCCAGCACCTTGTCGTCGTCGAACAGGGTGGAGTTCGGGAAGACCTCCATGCAGGCGGTGCCGTTCATCTCCTCGTTGACGCGGTTGGCCAGCAAGGTGGCGGCGTCACCCTTGGGATGACCGGTCGCGGCAACGACATGCGCGAACTTGATGACCATTTCGCCATCGTCGCAGCCTGCCGACTGCGCCATGGCGGCAGAGGCCGTCAGACCGAGAGCGAGGGAGGAGACGGCGCCCAGAAGCAGATTCTTCATCGTGGAAACTCCGGTGTGGTCCAGATCGGACCCGAGTGTAACGAGCGATGCGACCGCCGGGGCGGCACGCATCCATTGTCGCAAGTCGGGTGGGATTTCGGCCGGATCGCGTCACCCGGCCGCCGCGTTGCGACGCTGGCCGAGGCAGCGTGTGTCTCCCGGCAACGGCCTCCCACCGTTGCAATGAGCAGAGGGAAGCAAATGGGACCCGGCTTGGCAAGCACCGCCATGGTAGCACCCCTGGATTGCAGGGGAGAGCTGCACCGGCAGGTGCGAAAACGCCTAGCCGGCGGAGCCGAACGCCTTGAAGGCGACGGTGGTGAAGGTGTCGGCGACGCCGTCGAGCACCTGCAGCTTTTCCGTGACGAAATGGCCGAGATCGCGCCCGTCGTCGAGATAGAACTTGGCGATCAGGTCGTAATGGCCGGAGGTCGAATAGACCTCCGACATTTCCTCGACCGATTCCTGGAGATCGTTGGCGACCGCATAGGCGGCGCCCGGCCGGCACTTGAACTGGACGAAGATGGTCTGCATCGCTTGTCTCCGGCGGTTGCTGTCGCGGCTCAGAAGAAGGCCTGGAGGCCGGTCTGGGCCTTGCCGAGGATCAGCGCATGGACGTCGTGCGTGCCCTCGTAGGTGTTGACGGTCTCCAGGTTCTGGGCGTGGCGCATGACGTGGTACTCGCCCATGATGCCGTTGCCGCCATGCATGTCGCGGG
>NZ_CAXPJM010000030.1:0-93994 GCF_964217435.1 Aurantimonas sp.
TGGGCAAAACCGCGGGCGAAGCCTTTCAGATCGTCCCAGCCCTGGCGGCGCTCCAGCGGCGCGATGACGTGGACGCCCTTGCCACCGGTGACCATGGCGAAGGTCGTCAGGCCGAGATCGGCGAGGCTGTCGCGCAGGTCGAAGGCGGCCTGTTTCACATCGCCGAAATCGAGGCCCTCGTCGGGATCGAGGTCGAAGACCAGCCGGTCGGGCTTTTCCAGCCTGTCGTTGTGGGCGCCCCAGATGTGGAATTCGAGCGTGTTCATCTGCACCGCACCGACGAGGCCGGCGGCGCTCCCGACGGTGAGATAGTCGGCCTTGCTGCCATCCTTCTCGGTGACGGCGACGGTTTCGACCGCGTCGGGAAAGCCGCCGCTGTCGTGCTTCTGGAAGAAGCAGCGCTTGTCGCCGCCCTGCGGGCAGCGGACCAGCGACAGCGGCCGGTTGCCGGCATGGGCCAGCATGCGGTCGGCGATCTTCTCGTAATAGAGAGCAAGGTCGCCCTTGGTGACGCCCTGGCCCTCGAAGACGACGCGCCCGGGATGGGTCAGCCGAACGTCGGCCACCCGATCGGGCGCAGCGCCGGTGCTCTGCGGCGACGGCGTCGCCTTCGCGGCGGGCTTGCCGCCCTTGCGCCCCGACGCCGGAGCGGATGTCGGTCGCTCGTCGGTCACGTCCCCGGCCTCCTTGTCCTCGCGCAGTCCCTTGAAGACGCCGTGGCGGATCGAACCGTCGGCGGTGATCTCGGCGAACTCGATCTCGGCCACCAGCGTCGGGGTGACGAAGCGGGCAGCGCGCTTCACATCGGAGGCGAGTTCGGCGAAGGGCGAGGTCTTGCGCGCCAGATCGGCGAAGCGGGACTTCAGATCGGCCATGGCCTCCTCGTCGAAGCCCGACCCGACGCGGCCGCGATAGACCAGCGTGTCGCCGTCCATCACGCCGAGCAGGATCGAGGAGAACGGCCGGCTCTTCTTGTCCGACGGTTTCCAGCCGCCGATGACGAATTCCTGCCGGCGGGTGCATTTCACCTTCAGCCAAGAGCGCGAGCGGCCGCCGCGATAGGGCGCGTCGGCGCGCTTGGCGATGATGCCCTCATGGCCGGAGGCGCAGACCTTCTTGAAGACGGATTCGCCGCTGCCGGTGATGTGCTCGCTGTAGAGCAGCGTCTGGGTCTCGTGCCCGTCGAGAAGATCGCGCAGCGCCGCCTTGCGGTCGGTCAGCGGCTCATCGCGCAGATCCTCGCCATCGAGATGCAGGAGGTCGAAACAGAAGCAGGAGAGGGGGCCGCCCTCCGACAGATGCTTCTGGAGGGTGGAGAAATCGGTGCCGCCCTCGGCGTCGAAAGCCACCACTTCGCCGTCGATCAGCGCGCTGCGGCAGTTCAGGGTCGCGGCGGCCTCGGCGATGCCGGTGAAGCGCTCGGTCCAGTCCTGTTCGTTGCGAGTCCAGCAGGTCACCTTGCCGTCGCCGATGGCGATCAGCACGCGGTAGCCGTCATATTTCATCTCGTGGACCCAGTCGCGCCCGGCCGGGGCCGTGTCGACAAGGGTGGCGAGCTGTGGCGGGGAGAAGGCCGGCATCGGCAACGGCTTGCCCGCCTTGCCCTTGGCGGGCTTGGCCGACGGCTTCTTGTCCTTCGCGGCGGTCTTTGCCTCGGTCGAGGACGCCTTGCTCTTCTTGCCGGTGGTATCCTCGCTCTCGTCGTCGGCCGTGCGGTCGGTGTCCCAGACGTCGTCGCCCTTGGCGATGGCGGCCATGCTGCGCCCGGTCTTGACGCTCTTGTCGGCCTTCAGGAGATTGCGCCGGCGATCGACCGCCTCGTCCTTCTCCTTGATCAGCAGCCAGTTCTCGCGCTTCTCGCCGTTTCGCGGCTTCATCCGCACGAGCGCCCAGTTGCCGCGCATGCGCTCGCCTTCGAGATGCATCTTGAGGCTGCCCTTGGCGAAGCCCTTGTCGGGATCCTCCAGCGGCTCCCAGGTCCCCTGGTCCCAGAGCATCACCGTGCCGCCGCCATATTCGCCCTTCGGGATCGTGCCCTCGAAGGTGCCGTAATCCATCGGATGGTCTTCGGTGCGGACCGCGAGGCGCTTGTCGGCGGGGTCGAGGCTGGGCCCCTTGGTGACCGCCCAGCTCTTCAGGACGCCTTCCCACTCGATGCGGAAATCGTAGTGAAGCCGCGTCGCGTCATGCTTCTGGACGCAGAAGAACAGGCCGTCGCCGGCGATCTTCTCCGCCTCCGAGCCGCTGGGCTCGCGCGTCTTGGCGAAGTCGCGCTTCTGCCGGTAGGTTTCGAGCAGGGCGTCGCTCTTTGCTGCCATGACCGCGACCCGTCAGGCGCTCTTGCGCCGGCTGGTGGAGGCCTTCGCATCCGAGCCGGACTTCGTCGATTTGCTGCCGCTCGCCTTGGTGCTGCGCGACTTGGCGGTGGTCTTGGCCTTGCTGCCCCGTGCGGACGATGCGCCGGACTTGGAGGCGCTCTTCTTCTCGCCGCTCTCGCCGCCGCCACCTTCGAGGCTCTTCTTCAGGGTGGCCATCAGGTCGACGACATTGCTGCCCTTGCTGGCCGGTGCCGGTTCGTCGTCCTCGACGGTGACGCGGGCCTTGCCGCCCTTCTTGCGCTTCTCGGCAATCAGCGCCTTGAGGGCCGCGGTGTAGTGGTTCTTGAAGTTCGAGGCGTCGAAGGGGGCGGTCTTCTTCTCGATGAGCTGGGTCGCGACGTCGAGGAGATCGCCGTCGGTCTCCGCGTCGGAGATGTCGGAGAAGATCGTATCGGACTTGCGGATCTCGTCCTCGTAATGAAGCGTCTCCAGCAGCAGGCCGGTGCCGCAGGGGCGCAGCGCCACGAGATATTCCTTGCCGCGCAGCGAGAGCTGGCCGAGCCCGGTCTTCTTGGCCTGGCGCAAGGCGTCGCGCACGACGCGGAAGGCGTCCTCGGCGAGCTCGTCCTGGGGCACGACGTAATAGGGCTTGTCGAAATAGAGCGGCGGGATCGAGCAGGTGTCGACGAACTGGACGAGCTCCAGCGTCTTCTTGGTCTCGATCTTGACGTCCTCGATCTCCTCGTCGGTGAGCAGCACGTAGTCGTCCTTGCCGACCTCGTAGCCCTTGACGATCTCGTCCTTGTCGACCGGGCCGATGCCCTCCACCACCTTGTCGTAATGGATGCGCTTGCCGCTCTCGCGATGGATCTGGCGGAAGCTGATCGAGGCGCCGGATTGTGTCGCCGAGAACATTTCGACCGGGATCGAGACGAGGGAAAGCCGGATCTGGCCTTTCCAGATGGGACGAGGCGCCATGCATATACTCCAGACAAGACAGACTGCCGCGCCGGTAGAACGGACGCGGGCGGCGACTCGTTCCCGTTGAGTCACCCCGTCGCCCTGCGCGCGTTGGCGCACGGCGAAAAGTGGTTGATGGACACGGGCTGTGCCGCCGCAACCTTGCGTATCGGCCGGCACTCGGGCAGCACGTCCTGCGAACGCCATCCTCGCCCTTCGATTCAACCAACCGCGCCAAGCCCTTGATCCGGATTCTCCATACCGCCGACTGGCAGGTCGGAAAGCCCTTCGGCCAGTTCGAGCCGGACCGCCGCGGCGAGCTGCGGGCCGAGCGTTTCGCCGTGGTCGCGCGGATCGCCGCGCTGGCGCAGGCGCGCGGCTGCGACGCGGTGCTGGTGGCGGGCGACGCCTTCGACGACAACACGGTGTCCGATCGCGATCTGCACCGGACGCTGGAGGCGATGGCGGGCTTTTCCGGCTCATGGATCATGCTGCCGGGCAATCACGACGCGGCCTTGAGCGAATCCGTCTGGACGCGGCTGCGCCGGCGCAGCGGCCAGGCTGCGGTGGTCATTGCCGACCGGCCGGAGCCGATCGATCTGAAGGACGGCGCGGCGGTGATCCTGCCGGCGCCGCTGACCCGCCGCCACGAGGGCGCCGATCTGACGGCCTGGTTCGACCACGCCGAGACGCCCGCCGGCGCCGTGCGCATCGGGCTGGCCCACGGCTCGGTCGCCAACCGGCTGCCGGCCAAGGCCGAATCCGGCAATCCGATCGCCGACGACCGCACCGAGCGGGCGCGGCTCGACTATCTGGCGCTCGGCGACTGGCACGGCTTCGTCGAGATCGCGCCGCGCACGGTCTATGCCGGTACGCCCGAGCCGGACCGCTATCCGGCCAACGAGCCCGGCCATGTGGCGATCGTCGAGATCGACGCGCCGGGCGCGGCGCCGCGCATCGAGCGGGTGCGCACCGCCCGCTTCGACTGGCGCGCGATGGAACTCAGGCTCGACGGTGCGATCGACGGCCTCGACGCGGCGCTGGCGGAACTGACCCGTCCCGGCGAGACGCTGCTCGACCTGACCCTGACAGGCAGCCTGCCGCTGCGCGAGCGGGTGCGGCTGGACGCGGCATTGGACGAGTGGTCGGCGCGGCTCTTCGATCTGCGGCTGCGCGACGCCGGGCTGATCGACGAGCCGGACGCGGAGGATCTCGACCTGATCGATGTCGGCGGCTTCGTGCGCGTGGCCATCGACCGGCTGCGCGAACGGGCAGCCGATCCGCAGGACCCCGAGCGCGCCGCCGCGCAGCTGGCGCTGCGCATGGCCTATGTCGAGCACCGCCGGCTCTTAGGCACCGCGGCCGACGGCTCCGGCACGGCAAAGGGCTGAGCCATGTATCTGAAGTCGCTTCGCCTCACCGATTTCGCGGGCATCCGCTCGGCCGAGCTGCCACTGATCGAGCCGGGCCTCAACGTCATCGTCGGCGACAACGAGGCCGGCAAGTCGACGCTCTTGACCGCGCTGCGCGCCGCCTTCTTCCAGAAGCACCGGGCCGGCGGTGAGGCGGTGAAGGCGCTCGGACCCTATGACCGCCAGGCGCGGCCCGAGGTCGAGGTCGGTTTCGAGATCGACGGGACGAGCTACACGCTGACCAAGGCGTTCCTGCAGCGGCCGGCGGCCGAGCTCGTCTGGGCCGGCGGCAAGCTCTCGGGCGACGCGGTGGAGGAGCATCTCGCCGAGCTGTTCCGCTTCACCCATCCGGGCGCGGGCGAGCCGAAGCTCGACAAGCACCAGGGCGCCTTCGGGCTTTTGTGGGTCGAGCAGGGGCGTTCGACCGGCGGTCTCGACGTCGGTGTCGGTCGCGACGCGGTGACGGCTTCGCTGGAAGGCGAGGTCGGGCAGATTCTCGGCGGCGAGCGCGGGCGCAGCCTGATCGCCAGCGCCAAGGCGCTGCAGGACCGCTTCTTTACCGAGACGCTGAAGGTCGCCCGCTCATCGCCGGTGCGCGAGACGGAAGAGCGTCTGGCGGAGCTGCGCGACGAGCTGTCCGCCAAGACGGCGCTCTGGCGCGACTTCCAGGACCGGCTCGACCGGCTGGAGGAGCGGCGGCGCAAGCTGCGCGCCTATGAGCGCGACGCCGCACTGCCGATGGCCGAGCAGGCGCTGGAAGCGGCCGAAGCGGCGGCGGTCCGCGCCGAAAATCTCGACCGGGAATGCGGCGAGGCCGAGCGCGACGTGCAGCATGCGCTGGCGCGGCGTGACGCGGCGGCCGAGCGCCTGTCCCAGCGCGACAAGCTGATGGCGACGGTTGCCGAGGCGGCGCGGGTGGCCGGGGAGAGTGCGGCCACGCTCGACGAGTTGCGGGCGGCCGGCGTCGAGGAGCGGGCCGGGCTGGAGCGGGCGGAAGCGGCGCGCGAGGCCGCGCGGCTGGCCGCCGAACAGGCCGACGCCGCCGACGAGGCGCAGCGTTCGCGCGCCGAGGTGAAGCGCCTGACCGACGAGATCGCCGCGCTGGAGCGCCGCCTGACGGAAGGCCGGACGCTGGATGCGCGCCTCGCCGAACTGCGCCGGCCCGACGGCGCGCCGGCGATCGACGCGGCTGCGATCAAGGCCCTCGATGCGGCCGACCAGCGGGTGCGCGATGCCGCGGTCCGCCTGTCGGTGGCCGCGCCGACCATCCGGTTCGAGCCCGACGGTGGCGCCGGCGTCACCGACCCGGCCGGGCAGGTCGTGGCGCCCGGCACCGCCGTCCGGGTGACGGTCCCGACCGGCTTCACGCTCGACGGCTTCGGCCGGATCGTGGTGGAGCCCGGCGGCGACGCCGAGACCCTGCGCCATGACAGCGAAGCGGCGGCGGCCGAGCGGGCGGCGCTCATGAAACGCTTCGGCGTCGAATCGACCGACGCGGCGCGCGCCCGTGCCCGGGTCGCCGAAGAGCGCCGGATCGAGGCGGCCGCGCTGACCCGGCAGCTCACGGCGCTTCTGCCCGAGGGCGTGGCGACGGCAGTCTCGGCGCTGGAGGAATTGCGGGCAGACCTTGCCCGGCGCGCAGCCCTGTCGCCGGAGGCCGCGGGAGATGGCGCCGGGCCGCTTGCGGCCGACGGCGAGCGCATCCGGCAGATCCGCCAGGAAGCGCGGCGGCGCCTCGATGCCGCCAGCGCCGAACTGGAGCAGGTGCGTCGTGCGGCATCCGGCAGTCTCGCCCGGATCGCCGCGGCAGAATCGGAGGCCGGGTTCCGGCGGGCCGAGGCCGATCGGTTGCGCCGCGAACTCGCCGAAGCCGAAGCCGTGCGGCCGCGCACGGCGCTGGCCGAGGATCTGGCGGCGGCGGAGCTGGAGCGTTCGGCCAAGGCCGCCGTTGCGGCGATGCGCCAGCGCGAACGCGACAATGCCGATCCGGAGACGGTGCGCCTCACCCTGACGACACGCAGGAAGGCGCTCGAATCGATCCGCCGCGACATGGCGGCGCTGAAGGACGAAGCGCTGACGCTGGAAGGCGAGCTGCGGGCCCAGGGCGCCACCGGCCTCGGCGAGGAGATCGCCCGTCTCGAGGGCGAGATCGGCACGCTGGAGACGCGGCTTTCGCGCCTCAGGCTCGAAGCCGACGCCTCGCGCCTGCTGCACACCACGCTGATCGGCGCCCAGCGCGAGGCGCGCGAACATTGGCTGGGGCCGATCAAGACCCAGGTCGCGCCCTATCTGAAGCTGATCCATCCCGGCACCGAGATTGAGCTCGACGACACCACGCTGGAAATCCGCAGCCTGCACCGGGCCGGCGTCGCGGAAGATTTCCGCCGCCTGTCGGCGGGCGCGCGGGAACAGGTCGCCGTCGTCACCCGCATCGCGCTCGCCCACGTCCTGAAGAAGGGCGGGCATCCGGCCGCGGTGATCCTCGACGATGCGCTGGTCAATACGGACGAGAAGCGCCTGGAGCGGATGCATCTCGTCCTGCAGAAGGCGGCGGAGGATCTGCAGATCATCGTCCTGACCTGCCGCGAGCGGGACTTCCGCGATCTCGGGGCGCCGATCTTCCGACTCTGACCCGCTGGACGGCTGCTTCGGGGCGGGAATCACCCGCGCCGCATTTCGGGCCTCGAAGGGGCAAAAGCCGTTTGGAGGGCCTGTTCCGCGCGGTCCGGGGCCCGGCAAGGCTCCGGGCGAAGGCCGTCAGCGGCGGCCGCAAACCCCTGCAAACCGGCGATTCTTAACAAGTGGTGAATGAAAAAGTGGCATCCCCGCAACAGGGGTGTGTCCAAAGCACCCCAGAAGCCCCAATGTGGCATTTAGGCGATTGCATCCAGAACGCTGGTGGATATTGTCGCCACAGAGAGATCGAGGGGGCATTCGCTTCGGACTTTCGCACAGGGGATGGGGCAGGGAAGGCTGTCCTTCGTATAAGGCCCAACCCTAACCTATAAAAAATGACTGGAGGTCAGGACATGAACATTAAGAGCCTTCTTCTCGGCTCCGCTGCGGCTCTCGTCGCAGTCTCCGGCGCCCGCGCTGCGGACGTCATTATGCCGGTTGCTCCGGAGCCGGTCGACTACGTTCGCGTTTGCGACGTTTACGGCACGGGCTTCTACTACATCCCGGGCACCGAGACCTGCCTGTCGATCAACGGCTACGTACGCTTCCAGTACAACGTCGCTGGCGGCATCGAGGACGACTTCGGCAACGACTACCTCACGAACCTCGAAGGCGACAACTACCAGGCCGGCTCCGCCGTCCGCGTCCGCCTGAACTTCGACGCTCGTGAAGAGACCGAGCTCGGCACCCTGCGCGCCTTCGCTCGCGTCCAGGCTCAGAACGCCTTCGGCGCCTACAGCAACGACGCCAACTACCGCATGGACATGGGCTTCATCCAGCTCGGTGGCCTGACCATGGGTTACCTGGACAGCCTCTGGACCGAAGGCGACGGCCTGCTGACGGATACGGACCTGCCGGTCGGTGACTACCAGACCAACCGCGTCTCCTACACCTACGCTGCAAACGGCTTTACCGCCGCTCTGTCGCTCGAAGACGATGGCACGGGCGACTTTGCTCCGGACGTCGTTGGTCGCCTGGCCTATGCCGGTGGCTGGGGCTCGATCTACCTCGCCGGTTCGTACGACGAGGAAGTCGACTTCGCTACGGGCCTGATCAACCGTGCGTCCTTCGCACCGTTCGTCGTCGGCTTCGATCCGCGCGAAGACGATGGTGCTTTCGCTCTGAAGGCCGGTCTGTCCCTCACGGACCTGATCGCTGCCGACTCCGAGCTGAAGATCGAGGGTTCCTACGCCTTCGACCCGTCGAGCTACTCCACGATCGGCCTGTTCTCGAATGCCGCTACGCTCGGCACGCAGATCGACCTGTTCACCGGTACCCTGCCGGTCGAGTGGCAGATCGGTGCTGGTTACGCTCAGCAGTTCGGCAAGCTCGGCATCGCCGTGTCCGGCGTCTACGGTGAGACCTTCGACACCTACGGCTTCACCACTGCCACCGCCTTCACGAACCGTGGCAACGGCGACTACTACAAGCTGGTCGGTAACGTCGGCTACGAGATCACCAACAACTTCGACATGCTGGCTGAGATCTCCTACGCCAACCTCGACTTCAACGGCGACAACGGCTTCGCTGACAACTCGATCGACCAGACGGCGGGCTTCCTCCGCTTCGTCCGCTCCTTCTAATAGAGCAGACATATCGTCTAGAGAGCCCGGCGTTCGCGCCGGGCTCTTTTTGTTTGTGGCCGTGACTGTCACCGCAAGACGTCCGTCCGGCGGATCGACGGTCCTGCCGACCGGCGGTTGCCGCGCTGCACACTCCCACTAGCTAGTCCCGCATCTTCATCGACTGCGGAGCCGGCCAGATGACGTCCTTCCTTGGCAAGTTGATCGTGCTTGCCGCCACGACCGCAGGTCTCACCCGACTGTCCCGCCTTCTTCGCGGCGACAGCGGCCGGGCAGGGAGCCGAGGGCCCAGGGACGACAAGACCTCCCAAGCTGCTGAAACACCAGCCCCCGCGCGCATGGACGGGGCCGAGGCCGTCGACAATGCTGCGGCGAGGCCTGCTCCTGCTCCGCCCGAGACCGACTCGCAGGACGTTGCCGGTCAGGACGTGCCGTCCGCATCGAACGGAGCGGGCGCAGACTCCGCGAAGGCAGAGGTGGCGGCGAAGCCTGCCGCCGCGCCAAAATCTGCGGCACCGGTCCCGCCGGAAGACCCGCTCGCCGTCAAGCACCGGGCCGCGCCCTTCGACCGCAATTTCCGCTCGGTGGACTACACCCGATTGTCGCAGGACCGGGCGGCGATCGCTGAGGATCGCGCGCGTCAGCGGCGCATGCATTCGACCTGGAGCCCGCCGCCGCCGGACCAGAGACGACCAGCCGAACCCAGCCAGTCGGGTGTGTTCTCGAATTTCGGCGGCAGCGTAGTCGCCGCGGAGGTGATCCGCGGTGGCGAGGCCGGGCGCATTCCCGATCCCATGCCGCAGCTTCCCGGCGAACGGATCGCGTTCTCCGGGCCGCATCCCGATGCGCCGACGCCCGATCTCGCCGATCGCGAAGGCATACCGGCCGACCCGTTGGCGGTGAAGCACCGTTCCGAGCGTTTCGACCAGGATTTCCGGACGGTGGATTATGCCAATCTCGATGGCGGCGATGCAGCGCCCGGGATGGTCGAGGACGTCAGTGCCGTGCCGCCGGCCCTGACGCCGGTGCCCGCCGATGACGGGACCTATGTCGCCGCGTTCCGCACGGCCGGAGGGCCGGCGCCGTTGCGCGGCGCGCCGGCGAGCGCGGACATGGAGCAGGACCCGGACGCCGAAGGTTCAGCCAATTCGGGCGAAGGGGATGCGGGCGTCGAGGCGGCGCCTGCTGCCGCAGCCGCCGATGCGTCTGTGACCGACACCGGAGAGGGCGCGCGGGCGCCGGACGACCTCACGCAGATCAAGGGGATCGGCCCGACGGTGGAGCGTCTCCTGTTCGAGCAGGGCATCTTCCGCTTCGACCAGATCGCGGCACTCGGCGAGAGCGAGATCGCGGCGATCGAAGCGGCGATTGGCTTCAGCGGCCGGATCGGCCGGGAGGCCTGGGTCGAACAGGCCCGTGCCCTGTCACAGGGCAAGGCGGCCGGCTGAGGCCGGGCGCCCGCCGTGTCAGGGCTTCAAGCGGCGGCGGTCAGCCGCCGCGGCCGAAGCGCAGGTCGCGCTCGATGTCGAAGCCGGCGCCGAGGCGCATCTTGTAAACCCCGTAATTCTCCATGATCCGCTGCACGTAGTTGCGGGTCTCGGTGTAGGGAATGCGCTCGACCCAGTCGACGACCTGGTCGAGCGGCTTGCCGCGCGGGTCGCCGAACCGTTCGATCCATTCGCGGGCGCGCCGCGGGCCGGCATTGTAGGCGGCGAAGGTCAGCACGTAGGAGCCGCCGAAATCGGCGATCTGCTCGCCGAGAAAATGCGCGCCGAGAGTGGCGTTGTAGCCGGGGTCGCTGGTCAGCCGGTCCGGCGAATAGCTGACGCCCACCTTGCGGGCGACGCTCTTGGCGGTGTTCGGCATGAGCTGCAGCAGGCCGAGTGCGCCGGCCGATGACCGGGCCTTCGGGTTGAAGGCGCTCTCCTGCCGCGCGATGGCATAGGCCAGCGCCTTGCCCGCCGCCGAGATGTTGGCGCTCGCCGGGATCACGCCGATCGGGAAGGCGAGGGCAGGGGCATCGATGCCGCGCCAATAGGCGAGCTTGCCGACCTGCAGCACCAGATGATGGTCGCCGCGTCGCTCTGCCATGACTGACAGAAGCGCGAGTTCGCCGGGGCTCTCCAGTTCGTCCGCAAGGGCGCGATAGAGGCTATCGGCGCGCCAGTCGGAGCCGATCTCCTCCAGTCGCCGGATCGCGCGGACCGCCTCGCGCTGCTCGAAGCGGCGGCGTTCGGCGTCGCTCGGGCGGGGGAAGCTGATCGCTTCGGGCTTGCGGCCGAGGCGCGCCGCCGCGAGCTGGCCGTAATAGGTCGCCGGATAATGCGCGGCCTTGGCGTAATAGCTGGCCGCCGAGCCCGAGGCGCCGGCTTCCGCCGAACGACCCAGCCAGTAATAGCCGCGCGACAGGGACAGCGGCATGCTGGAGATCTGGACGATCTGGGCGAAATGGCGCTGCGCCGTCACCGGGTCGTTGAGGAAGCGCATGGCGATCCAGCCGGCGTGGAACTCGGCCTCGACCTGTTCCTGGGGGCTTTCGGCCAGATGCATGGCGGCGACGCGATAGGCGAGCTTCGGCTTGCCGAGATCGAGGAGATCGCGGGCAACGATGCGGCGCTCGTTCCACCAGGCGTCGGGATCGACCAGCGCATCGACATCGCGCGGGGCGTCGATGAGGAGCTGCGCGGCTTCCTCGACCTTGTCGTGCTTGCGGTTGTACTCGATCAGCGCGAGGCGGTAGCCGGGATCGGCGCGCTCGGCCTTCGGCACCGCCGACAACAGCTTGGCGGCATTGCCCTCGTTGCGGATCACCGCGGCGCGGGCGGCATAGAGCGCCTTGGCGCCGGCCATGCCGACGACGCGCCCGGCATCGGTCACGCGCTCGGCATAGAGCAGCATGTCCATGCGGCGCTTGTGGTCGGCCCGCGACAGAAGTGACTGGAAATTCGCCAGGAACTGGCGCTCGACATCCTTGTCGAGACGTTCCTCGCGCCAGACCCGCGACACCAGCGCCTTGGCGCGGCCGGCGTCGCCGGCGGCCAGATAGGCACGGGCGAGCGCCATCGCGCCCTCGGGGCTTTCCGGTTTGCCGTTGCCGAAGGCGCGGATCACTTCGCCCGCCGGCAACTGCTCGCGATAGAGCGCCTTCTCGCTGTTGATCCGCAGCGTCTTGGTGCCGGGCCAGCTGGCGAGCTCGGTGGCGGTGCGGGCGATCTCGGCGGCCGGAACGTCCTTGCCGCCGGTCAGGCCGATCGCCCAAGAGAGGATGTGGCGGTCGAGCGAGCCGGGCACCATGCCCTCGCGGATGGCACGGGCCTTCTGGGCATTGCGGTCGGAGAGCGCCTGCAGGCCGTCCTTCAACTCGCCGCGCATCGGCTGCACCGAACCGAGGCGCGGGGTCATCGCCGCGATCGAGGCGGTGAAGGCGCTGGCGCCGGCCGGGGTCGCCGCGGGGGCGGCCTGGGCGAGGGCCGGGTTCTGGCGCGCGGTGACCGTTCGGCCAAAGCGCCACGGATCCATCGGGACGCCGGCCGCATGGACGGCGGGACGCGACGTCGGCAACGGGCCGAGCAGGGGCAACACGGCCTCCTGGGCCAGTGTGGACGTGGCCGTCATGGCGGAGATCACCGCTGCAATCACGAGCCGCTGCGCAAGATTCTGTGCTGTCATGGCCAACCTTCTGGACGTCCGGACCAAGGCAGATGGACTGCCTGGCCCCGCCATTTCCGCTCGCAATCGCCGCTGCCTGTGATCGTCGCGATCGGGGCATGGCGGATTGCCGGAATGGTTTGCAAATCTCTCACGACCACGATTAAAGCGCCGTTACCGGCAACAGTCACGAGGCTTCGGGCGGGACCGCCTCCGGGCGCTGCTTGTTTCGCCCCGACCGCTTCAATATGGTGCCGCGATCCCGGACCGATCGCAGCTTCCGGCACGCCATCTTCGGGTGGTCCAGCGGGCGACGGTCGTCGGCCAAATGACATTCACGAGACGAAGTGCGTGCCGCCGTTCGATGCGTCCGGCATGTGGGGAGAAAGAGAGAGCATGTTCAAGGGTTCGCTGCCGGCGTTGGTGACGCCGTTCGCCGAAGACGGATCGCTGGACGAGGCGACGTTCGCGGCCTTCGTCGAATGGCAGATCGGCGAGGGCTCGCACGGTCTGGTGCCCGTCGGCACGACGGGCGAGAGCCCGACGCTGACCCATGGCGAGCACAAGCGCATCGTCGAGATCTGCATCGAGACGACGCGCGGCCGGGTGCCGGTTGTGGCGGGTGCCGGCTCGAACAACACGGTCGAGGCGATCGAACTCGCGCAGTTCGCCGAAAAGGCCGGCGCCGACGGGCTTCTCGTCGTCACGCCCTATTACAACAAGCCGAACCAGAAGGGCCTCTACGCCCATTACGCCGCCATCGCCCGGTCGGTGTCGCTGCCGATCATCATCTACAACATTCCCGGGCGCTCGGTCATCGACATGACGCCGGAGACGATGGGCCGGCTGGCGGCGGATTTCTCCAACATCATCGGCGTCAAGGACGCGACCAGCCGCGTCGAGCGCGTGTCGGAGCAGCGGATCACCTGCGGCCCCGACTTCCTGCAGCTGTCCGGCGAGGACGCCTCGGCGCTCGGCTTCAACGCCCATGGCGGCCAGGGCTGCATCTCGGTGACGGCGAATGTCGCGCCGAAGCTGGGCGCCGAATTCCAGTCGGCCTGCCTTGCCGGCGACTACGCCAAGGCCCTGGAGATCCAGGACAAGCTGATGCCGCTGCACAAGGCGCTGTTCATCGAGCCGAACCCGACCGGCGTGAAATACGCCCTGTCGAAGCTCGGCAAGCTGGGCAACCGCCTGCGCTCGCCGCTGGTGCCGATCGACGAATCCACCGAGCGCACGATCGACGCGGCGCTGAAGCATGCCGGCCTGATCGGCTGATCTGCCGTCTTACGACGGTCGAAACCATGCCGTCTCGCCCCTATATCATGGGGCGAGAGGAGCGCGGCCGGGCCGCGCGCGAGGTTTGAATGGCGAAGAAGAAGAAATCGGCAGGCTCGAACGTTGCGGCGGAGAACCGCAAGGCCCGCTTCAATTACGAGATCCTCGACACGCTGGAGGCCGGCCTTGTCCTGACCGGGACCGAGGTGAAGTCGCTGCGCGAGGGGCGGGCGTCGATCGCCGAGTCCTACGCCAGCGAAGAGGGCGGCGAGCTCTGGCTGATCAACTCCAACCTGCCGGAATATCTGCAGGCCAACCGCTTCAACCATGTGCCGAAGCGGCGGCGGAAGATCCTCGTGCATCGCACCCAGCTCAGCCGGCTGGCGAGCGCGATCCAGAAGGACGGCATGACGCTGGTGCCGCTGCGCATCTACTTCAACGATCGCGGCGTGGCCAAGCTGCAGCTGGCGCTGGCGCGCGGCAAGAACGCGCCCGACAAGCGGCAGACCATGAAGGAACGCGACTGGAACCGCCAGAAGCAGCGGATCCTGAAGGAAGCCTGAGCCGGGGGAGAGGCGGATGGTCGACGTGTCGAGACTGCCGGACGATCTGACGCCGCCGACCGACGACGGCGGGGCCGCCCACCTGGAAGGTGTGCGCCTTCCGGCGGTGCCGCTGCCGGCAACGGACGGGACAGAGGTCGACCTGTCGCGTCTGCCCGGCCGGCTCGTCCTCTATGTCTATCCGATGACCGGACGGCCGGATGCGGCGCTGCCCGAAGGTTGGAACGACTTTCCCGGCGCACGCGGCTGCACGCCCCAGAGCTGCAGCTTCCGCGACCATCATGCCGAATTGCAGGCGCTCGGCGTCGCACAGGTGTTCGGCCTGTCCACCCAGACGACCGAAGAGCAGCGCGAGGCAGCCGAACGGCTGCATCTGCCCTATCCGCTTCTGTCGGATGCCGCGGGAGACCTGCGCCGCGCCCTCGACCTTCCGTTCTTCGAACTCGACGGCGGGCTGTATCTGAAGCGCATGGCGATGGTCGTCACCGACGGGCGCATCGACAAGGTGTTTTACCCGGTGTTCCCGCCCGATCGGAACGCGGCCGATGTCGTCGCCTGGCTGTCCGCCGGGCGCTGACCTTCAGCGCTTCAGGAACGCCGCCGCATTCTCGAACACGTCGTGGAACATCGCCTCGGTCAGCCGGCCGGTATTCGTGTTGTAGCGCGAGCAGTGATAGCTCGAGAACACGGCGATGCCGCCGACCATGTGATGGGCGTTGTGCCCGAAGGGTGCCACTGATGGGCGTTCGCCCAGCGCGCGGACCGTCGAGTCATGGGCGATGCGGCCCAAGGTCACGACCGCCGCGAGCTTCGGAAAGGTCGCCATCCGTCCGGAGAAGAACTGCCGGCAGGTGTTGATCTCGGCGCCGACCGGCTTGTTCTGTGGCGGCACGCAGCGCACGGCGTTGACGATCGCCGTGTCGATCAGTTCGAGCCCGTCATCGGTGCGGGCGGCGAAGCGATCATTGGCAAAGCCGTAGCGCGCCAGCGTCGCGTAGAGGAGGTCGCCGGCATAGTCGCCGGTGAATGGCCGGCCGGTGCGATTGGCGCCGCGCAGTCCCGGCGCCAGACCGGCGATCAGCAGCCGCACCGCGCCGGCCCCCTCTGGCGGCAGCAGGGGCGGCACCGGGGCATTGTGCCAGTCGGGCTCCTTTGCCCGCCATTCCTCGCGGAATGCGACGAGCCGCGGGCAGAGCGGGCAATCGCGAGAGGGCTCTGCCGGCAGGTTTTCGGGCGCGCGCGTTGAACTCATTCTTCGATCCGAAGCGTCGACGGACGGCGCGGCGCGATGGCGGCGCTCAATAGTCGTCGTCCTCTTCGACGGCCGCGGCGGCTTCCTCGGCCTCGATGCGGCGGGCGATCCGCGCCTCGCGCTCGGCCGGGTCGCGGCCGATCTCGGCCTTGAGGCTCGCCAGCTCGATGAAATGGTCGGCCTGGCGCCGCAGATCGTCGGAGATCATCGGCGGCGAACTGGTGAGCGTCGAGACAACCGACACCTTGCGCCCCTTGCGCTGCAGGGCCGCGACCAGCGAGCGGAAGTCGCCGTCGCCGGAGAACAGGACGAAATGGTCGACGGTGTCGACCAGCTCCATCGCGTCGACGGCGAGCTCGATGTCCATGTTGCCCTTGATCCGGCGGCGGCCGCTGGCATCGGTGAACTCCCGGGCCGGCTTGGTGACGACGCGGTAGCCATTGTAGTCCAGCCAGTCGATCAGCGGCCGGATCGAGGAGTATTCGTTGTCCTCGACGAGGGCGGTGTAATAATAGGCGCGCAGGAGATAGCCGCGGGCCTCGAAGCTGCGCAGCATCTTCTTGTAGTCGATGTCGAAGCCCAGCCCGCGCGAGGCCGCATAGAGATTGGCCCCGTCGATGAAGAGAGCGATCTTTTCGCGTTGATCGAACATGGATGGCTGCTTTCTCGCATGAGGGAGGGCACGCATCCGCAGGCTCGACAGGATGAGCGCAGGCGGCACGAGGGTCTGCGGGCCGGCCGTTTCAGGCCGGCGTCGGCGCCGGTCGGCGAAGGCCGGTGAGTTGCGCTTCGCTTATTCTGGCCGCCGCGGCGCTGTCAACGAGGGCAGGGGATAGCGCAGCGTCCGACCCTTGCCGTACGCCCACAAACGGTATATGCGACGCGTTCATCTCTTCGAATTTCAGATACTCAGGAGACAGGCATGGCCCGCGTCACCGTAGAAGATTGCGTCGATAAGGTCGACAATCGGTTCGAGCTGGTCCTGCTCGCCAGCCATCGCGCCCGGCAGATCTCCCAGGGTCAGCCGATCACCATCGATCGCGACAACGACAAGAACCCGGTGGTCGCGCTGCGCGAGATCGCCGACGAGACCCTGTCGCCCGGCGATCTCAAGGAAGACCTGATCCACTCGCTGCAGAAGCATGTCGAGGTCGACGAGCCGGAGCCGGCACCGCAGCCCGCCTCGGCCCCGGCCGAGACCCGCAGCATCGCTGCCACCGCCGATGCCGGCGACGACGAGCCGGTTTCCTTCGACCGGATGTCCGAGGAAGAGCTCCTCTCCGGCATCGAGGGCCTGGTCCCGCCGGAAAAGACCGACGATTATTAAGCTTTTGGGAATGCCGGCACTTTCGGTCGGCGGCCTCACAGTCTTATATTGAGGGGCGTGCCGTCGTTGACGGCGCGCCCCTTTCTCTTTGCGGACCCGATCCCCAATCCCATGATGCGGCAATATGAACTCGTCGAGAAGGTGGCGGCCTACAAGCCCGATCTCGATGAAGCGCTCCTCAACCGAGCCTATGTCTACGCCATGCAGAAGCATGGCGCGCAAAAGCGTGCGAGCGGCGATCCGTATTTCTCGCATCCGCTGGAGGTCGCGGCGATCCTCACCGACATGCATCTCGACGAGGCGACCGTCGCCGTCGCGCTGCTGCACGACACGATCGAGGACACCGACGCCACCCGCAAGGAGATCGACCAGCATTTCGGCCCCAAGATCGGCCAGCTCGTCGAGGGCCTGACCAAGCTAAAGCGCCTCGACCTCGTCTCCAAGAAGGCGGCGCAGGCAGAGAACCTGCGCAAGCTGCTCCTGGCCATCGCCGACGACATCCGCGTCCTCCTGGTCAAGCTGGCCGACCGCCTGCACAACATGCGCACCCTCGGCCACATGGCGCCGGAAAAGCGGGCCCGCATCTCGCAGGAGACCATGGACATCTATGCGCCGCTCGCCGGGCGCATGGGCATGCACGACATGCGCGAGGAGCTCGAGGATCTGGCGTTCCGGCATGTCAATCTGGAAGCCTACGAGACGATCTCGGCGCGCCTCGAAGAGCTGAACCAGCGCCATGCGGCGCGGATCGCCAGCATCGAGACGGACCTGACCGACCGCCTGCGCGAGAACGGCATCGTGGCGACGGTCAGCGGCCGGCAGAAGAAGCCCTATTCGGTGTTCTCCAAGATGCAGCGCAAGGCGCTGTCGCTGGAGCAGCTCTCCGACATCTTCGGCTTCCGGGTGATCGTGGAGACCGAGGAGGAGTGCTATCGCACGCTGGGCATCGTCCACCGCAGCTGGGCGATGGTGCCGGGCCGGTTCAAGGACTACATCTCGACCCCGAAGCAGAACGACTACCGCTCGATCCACACCACCATCGTCGGCCCGTCGCGCCAGCGCGTCGAACTGCAGATCCGCACCCGCCGGATGCACGAGGTCGCCGAATACGGCGTCGCCGCCCACACGCTCTACAAGGACATGGAGGGCGACGGCGACCAGCGCGTCCACCTGTCCAAGGATTCCAACGCCTATGGCTGGCTGCGGCGCACCATCGAGCTTCTGGCAGAAGGCGACAATCCCGAGGAGTTCCTGGAGCACACCAAGCTCGAGCTCTTCCAGGACCAGGTCTTCTGCTTCACGCCCAAGGGCCGGCTGATCGCGCTGCCGCGTGGCGCGACGCCGATCGATTTCGCCTATGCGGTGCATACCGATGTCGGCGACAGCTGCGTCGGCGCCAAGATCGACGGCCGGATCATGCCGGTGGTCACCGAATTGTCGAATGGCGACGAGGTCGAGATCATCCGGGCCAAGGGCGCGACGCCGCCCCAGGCCTGGGAGAACCTGGCGGTGACCGGCAAGGCGCGCTCGGCGATCCGCCGGGCCAATCGCGCCGCCATCCGCCGGCAATATTCCGGCCTTGGCCAGCAGATCCTCGAACGCACCTTCGCGCGCTCGGGCAAGACTTTCTCGCGCGATGCGCTGAAGCCGCTTCTGGCCAAGCTCGGCCAGCGCGAGGTCGAGGACGCGCTGGCGGCCGTGGGCCGCGGCGAGCTGAACTCGGCGGACGTCGTGCGGGCGGCCTATCCGGATTTCCAGGACAGCCGCGTCACCCGCAAGTCGCCGCACCGGGAAGAGGACGGCTGGGTCAATCTGCGCACTGCCGCCGGCATGATCTTCCGGGTGCCCGGCCGCTCCAAGAAGTCGAAGAAGGGCGGCAAGGCGATTCCCATCCGCGGCGCCGGCGACGACATGCCTGTGAGCTTCGGCCCGGACGGCGCGGTGCCGGGCGACCGCATCGTCGGCATCATCGAGCCGGGCAAGGGGATCACCATCTATCCGATCCAGTCGCCGGCGCTGATCGCCTTCGACGACGAGCCGGACCGCTGGATCGACGTGCGCTGGGACATCGACGAGGCGATGAACGAGCGCTTTCCGGCCCGCATCATGATCTCGGCGATCAACGAGCCGGGTTCGCTGGCCGAGATCGCCGAGACGGTCGCCGCCAACGACGCCAACATCCACAATCTGACGATGGTCAACACGGCGCCGGACTTCACCAAGATGGTGCTGGAACTGGAAGTCTGGGACGTCCAGCACCTGACCCAGACCCTGCGTCAGCTCCGCGCCAAGCCCTGCGTCTCGGAAGTCGTGCGGGTCAACGGTTGAGCCGGGCGGCCAGCCAGCGTATCGAACCGCTGCAACAGCAGCCGAGGAGACCTGTTCATGACCAGTGAGGAAGTGCTCGCGATATTCCGCGAGGCCGGCGCCTATCTGGAAGGCCACTTCATCCTGACCTCGGGGCTGCGCAGTCCGGTCTTCCTGCAGAAGGCCCGGGTGTTCATGCATCCGCATCTGACCGAGCGGCTGTGCAAGGCGCTGGCCGAGCGTATTCGGGAAGAGGTGTCGCCGGCGCCGGACTATGTCGTCGGCCCGGCCATCGGCGGGCTCATCCCGGCCTATGAGACCTCCCGCCATCTCGGCGCGCCGGCGATCTGGGTAGAGCGCGAGAACGGCGTGTTCCGGCTGCGGAGATTCGAGATCTCTCCCGGCGACCGCGTGGTCATCGTCGAGGACATCGTCACCACGGGCCTGTCGATCCGCGAGACCGTGGAATGCCTGCGCGGGCTGGGCGCCGAGGTGCTGGCGGCGGCCTGCATCATCGACCGCTCGGCCGGCAAGGTCGATGTCGGCGTGCCGCTGATCGCGCTGGCCGAATACGAGGTGCCGGCCTATCCGGCCGACGCCCTGCCGCCGGAACTGGCCGCAATTCCGCCGGTCAAGCCGGGTAGCCGCAACCTGTAGCCGACCGGGCGGGACCATCGCCAGTGACCGTGCGGCCCTTCCGCACCGGGCGCAGGCAAGACTGATCGCCGCGATCTGACGCGGATTGGGGAATGCGACCGGAATGTTGTTCAGGCGGCGCCAGCCGGAGAATCTAGCAGAGCGGATCCGCACGATCCTGTGGCCGCGCCGCTCGTTCCGCCGCTCCTTCCGCTATCTGCGCAAGCGGGTGCTGCGGCTGAACGCGACGCCGCATGCCATCGCGGCCGGGGTGGCGGCAGGCGTCGCCTCCTCGTTCACGCCCTTCATCGGCTTCCACTTCCTGCTGGCCTTCGCCATCGCCTATGTCATCGCCGGCAACATGGCAGCCGCGGCGCTGGGCACGGCGGCCGGCAATCCGCTGACCTTCCCGCTGATCTGGGGCATCACCTACGAAACCGGCCAGTTCATGCTGCATGCGCCGCCGGTGCACGAGAAATCGCCCGAAGGACTGGGTACGGCCCTCGGCCACATGGATTTCATCGCCATCTGGGATCCGGTGGTGAAGCCGATGCTGGTCGGCTGCCTGCCGCTGGGCCTGATCGCCGGGCTGGCCAGCTACGCGCTGGTGTTCTTCACGGCGCGCAGCTTCCAGCGGCGCCGCGCCCGACAGATCATCGCCGGACGGCCGCCGCGCGGTCTGCGCGACCCGGATGCCGCGGGTGGCGACGCCGGACGGGCGGCCTGACAGGCCGCCGCGACGAGGGCGACGGGGCGCGCGTTTGGGCGCCGCGAAGTTTGACGCAGAGCGGATTGCTCCTGTCGGAGCGAGCCGGTAGAAGGCGCGGGCGGCTTTGCCGCGCTGCGATGGGGCGACGAAAGGCGAAGCATGGTCGAGAAGGCCGAACGTAGGGAATCCGGGGGGATCGGCGAGACCCTCAAGGTGATCGTGCAGGCGCTCCTGCTCGCCCTCGTCATCCGCACGTTCCTGTTCCAGCCGTTCTCGATTCCGTCGGGTTCGATGATGCCGACGCTGCTCGTGGGCGACTATCTCTTCGTGTCGAAATGGAGCTACGGCTTCTCGCAATATTCGATGCCGCTGTCGCCGCCGCTGTTCGACGGCCGGGTCATGGCCTCGCAGCCCGATCGCGGCGACGTGGTGGTGTTCCGCAAGCCGCGCGAGGAAGACGTCGACTACATCAAGCGGCTGGTCGGCCTGCCGGGCGACCGCATCCAGGTGGTCGACGGCGTCCTGTCGATCAACGGCAAGCCGGTCGAGCGCGAGAAGGTCGAGGATTTCGTCGCCGAGGACGGCACGCCGGTGCCGCGCTATCGCGAGACGCTGCCGAACGGCGTCAGCTACATGACGCTCGACCTCAGCCCGAATTCGGCCGGCGACAACACCCGCGAATTCGTGGTGCCCGAGGGGCATTACTTCATGATGGGCGACAATCGCGACAACTCGCTGGATAGCCGCTTCGACGTCGGCTACGTGCCGTTCGAGAACCTCGTCGGCAAGGCCCAGGTGATCTTCTTCTCCGTGGAGGGCGACGTGTCCCCGCTGGAAATCTGGAAATGGCCGACCGACCTGCGGCCGGGCCGCATCCTGACATGGCTCGGCTGAAGGCGGACAAGCCGCTCGAGGAGCTCGAACGCCGGATCGGCATCACGTTCCATGAAAAGGCGCGGTTCGAGCGGGCGCTGACCCATTCGAGCCTGCGCTCCAGCAAGGGCGGCAAGGGCGAGGGCGAACGCAGCTACGAGCGGCTGGAATTTCTCGGCGACCGGGTGCTCGGCCTCGTCGTCGCCGAAAAGCTGTTCGACATGTTTCCCGGTGCCGACGAGGGCGAGCTGTCGCTGCGGCTGAATTCGCTGGTCAGCGCCGATACCTGCGCCGAGATCGCCGACGAGCTGGGTCTCTACGAGTTCGTCCGCCATGGCGGCGACCTGAAGAAGCTGAAGAGCGATCGCACCAAGAGCATTCGCGCCGATCTGGTGGAATCGCTGATCGCGGCTATCTATCTGGGTGAGGGGCTCGATACAGCGCGCGACTTCATCGTGCGCTACTGGGGCGGGCGGCTCGGCAAGAGTGTCGCCGCACGCCGCGATGCCAAGACGGCGCTGCAGGAATGGGCGCATACGCGCGGGCCCGTGACGCCGCAATACGAGATCGTCGAGCGCTCCGGCCCCGACCATGATCCACTGTTCACCGTGCGGGTCTCAATCCCGGACGTTGCTCCCGCGGACGGGCAGGGCCGGTCCCGCCGCATTGCCGAACAGGAGGCCGCCACGGCGGTGCTCATTCGCGAATCCGTCTGGAAGGACGACAATTGACCGAAGACGACAACACGACCGGCATCGACGCGACCGAGACGGGCGCGACACCCGCCGCAGAAGGACCGACGCGCTCGGGCTTCGTGGCGCTGCTGGGCGCCCCCAACGCCGGCAAGTCGACGCTGGTCAACCAGCTCGTCGGCACCAAGGTGTCGATCGTCACCCACAAGGTGCAGACCACCCGCGCCCTGGTGCGCGGCATCGCCATGCGCGATCGCACGCAGATCGTCTTCGTCGACACGCCCGGCGTCTTCGCGCCGAAGCGCCGGCTCGACCGGGCGATGGTGCGCACCGCCTGGAGCGGCGCCCGCGACGCCGACATCGTCCTGGCGATCATCGACGCCGACCGCGGCATCAACGAGGAGGTCGAGACCATTCTCGAACGCCTCAAGGATGTGAAGCAGCCCAAGGTCCTGCTGCTCAACAAGGTCGACCAGATGCGCCGCGACCGGCTGCTGGGCCTGACCCAAGAGATCACCGAGCGCGGCGTCGCCTTCGATGAGATCTTCATGATCTCGGCGCTGAACGGCTCGGGCTGCGGCGACCTGATGGACTATCTGGCGAAGGCGTTGCCGGAAGGGCCCTGGTACTATCCGGAAGACCAGATCACCGACCTGCCGCTGCGCCAGCTCGCCGCCGAGATCACCCGCGAGAAGCTGTATCTGCGCCTGCATCAGGAACTGCCCTACAGCTCGCATGTGGAGACCGAGCTGTGGGAGACGCGCCAGGACGGCTCTGTGCGGATCGAGCAGACCATCTATGTCGAGCGCGACAGCCAGAAGCGCATCGTGATCGGCCACAATGGCGAGACCATCAAGGCGATCGGTTCGGCGGCCCGCAAGGAGATCACCGAGGCGGCTGACCAGAAGGTGCATCTGTTCCTGTTCGTGAAGGTGCGCGGCAATTGGGGCGACGATCCCGAGCGCTACCGCGAGATGGGGCTGGACTATTCCAGTTGACCGCCTGCGGCCGTCACCGCCGTCGCGGCGGATCGGTCCGGAGTGCGCTGCGGCGCTGATGTGACATGGAATGGCGTGAGGAAGCGATCGTGCTCGGCGTGCGGCGCCTCGGCGAGACCAGTGTCGTCGCCGAGGTGATGACGCGCGCGCGGGGCCGGCATCTCGGCCTCGTGCGGGGCGGGCGTTCGCGCAAGCAGCAGCCGGTGCTGCAGCCGGGCAATTCGGTCGCCGTCCACTGGCGCGCCCGGCTCGACGAGCATATGGGCGCCTTCGTCCTCGAACCGCTGGAACTGCGCGCCGCCCGGCTGATGGAATCCGGCGTCGGGCTGAACGGCGTGCAGCTCGTCGCGGCGCATTTGCGGCTTCTGGCCGAGCGCGATCCCCATGCGCGGCTCTATGACGGGCTGCAGATCATCGTCGATCACCTCGACCGGCCCGAACTCGTCGCCGAACTGATGCTGCGCTTCGAGATCGCGCTCCTGGAGGAGCTGGGTTTCGGCCTCGATCTGGAGCGCTGCGCAGCCACCGGCCAGCGCGACGACCTCGCCTATGTCTCGCCGCGCACCGGCCGGGCGGTCAGCCGCGACGCCGGCGCGCCGTGGCACGACAAGCTGCTGACATTGCCCGCCTTCCTCGCCGATGCCGCGACGGCCAGCGACGCGGAATCACTGGCGGCGGGTTACCGCCTGACCGGCTATTTCCTCGGCCGCCATGTCTACGAGCCGCGCGGGATCGACGTGCCGGATGCGCGCGCCGGCTTCCTGTCGGCGCTGCGCAAGATCGGCGTCGCCGCCTAGTCGCGGCCGGGGGGCTGGCTCAGGCCGGAACCGGCGTCCGCACCACCGGCACCTCTTGGATCGGCCAGTGAACCAGCGCCGCGACGAGACCCAGCCCGACGCCGAGCCACCACACCGGATCGTAGGAGCCGGCGACGGCATAGAGATAGCCGCCCAGCCAGACGCCGAGGAACGAGCCGATCTGGTGGGACAGGAAGACGAGGCCGCCGAGGAGCCCGAGATAGCGGGTGCCGAACATGATCGCGACGAGGGCGTTGGTCGGCGGCACGGTGGACAGCCACAACAGGCCCATGACCACGGCGAAGACCACCACCGTCAGCGGCGTGATCGGCGTCAGCAGGAAGATCGTCACCGCGATCGACCGGCCGACATAGATCAGCGCCAGGAAATGCGGCTTGGAATAGCGCTGGCCGATCAGGCCCGAGGCGATCGAGCCGATGATGTTGAAGAAGCCGATCAGCGCCAGCGCCGTGACCGCCCAGACCGGGGCGATGGCCTTGTCGGCGAGATAGGCGGGGAAGTGGGCGGTGATGAAGGCGACCTGAAAGCCGCAGACGAAGAAGCCGGTGGTCAGGAGGACGTAGCTCTTCGTCGCGAAGGCCTCGCGCAGGGCCGCGCCCATGGTCTGCTCGATCTCCGCCACCAGGCTGGAATGGCCGCGCGTCGTCCGGCTGTTGCCGCGCAGGGCAAAGGCGAAGAGCGGCACCAGCAGCATCATCGCCGACAGGACCAGGAGCGAATCCGACCAGCCGAAGCGGTCGATCAGCCCCTGGCTGAGCGGCGCGAAGACGAACATGCCGGCGGAACCGGCGGCGGTGCCGAGGCCGAAGACGAAGGAGCGCTGCTCGGCCGAGACCCGCCGTGCGAAGGCCGCAAGGACGATGCCGAAGGAGCCTGCGGCGACGCCCAGCCCGACGAGGACGCCCGAGCCGATGGTCAGCCAGAGCGGCGTCGGCGCGACGGCGGTGATGGCAAGGCCCGCGGCGTAGAGGAAGCCGGACAGGACCAGCACCTTGGCGGTGCCGAAGCGGTCGGCGATGGCGCCGAACAGCGGCTGGCCGGCGCCCCAGAACAGGTTCTGGATGGCAATGGCGATGGCGAAATCCTCGCGGCTCCAGCCATTGTCGGTGAGCATCGGGATCTGGAAGAAGCCGATCGCCGAGCGCGGCCCGAAGGTGAGGAGCGCGATCAGGCAGCCGGCGGCAATCGCCAGCCATGGCGTCCGGTCGGCGCTCGCGGTCGTTGTCGTCGCGCTCATCTCGTCATCCCCGCATCGGTTCGCCGCCATTACTAGACCCGGCGCAGCGCCCGTGAAACCGCGTTTCCGTGATCGCAGCGATCACCCTCGCTGATCGGTCGCCCACAAGTCCGGTCCCGCAACCGGTTGCGACGGCTTTCGCTCGCGCCCCGCAGACGATAAAAGCCGCGGCCAGACGGTGGGGAGGACTGCGTGCAGGTACATAGCGAGATCGGATCGATGCGGGCGGCGCTGGTGGATTGCCGGGCCCGGGGCGAGAGCGTCGGCGTGGTGCCGACCATGGGTTATCTCCATGCCGGCCATCTGAAGCTCGTCGAGCGGGCCTGCGCCGAGAACGACGCCGTGGTGGTGACGATCTTCGTGAACCCGACCCAGTTCGGGCCGAACGAGGATCTCGACGCCTATCCGCGCGATCTGGAGCGCGACCTTGCGCAGCTGGCCGCGTTCGCCGGCGTCCAGGTGTTCGCGCCGACGGTGGCGGAGATGTATCCGCAGCCCCTGCAGACATCCGTCGATCTCGCGCCGCTCGGCCAGATCCTGATCGGCGCGGCGCGGCCCGGGCACTTCCGCGGCGTCGCGACGGTGGTCACCAAGCTGTTCAACATCGTCCAGCCGGACCGTGCCTATTTCGGCGAGAAGGACTACCAGCAGCTCACCGTGATCCGGCGCATGGTCGCCGACCTGTCCTCGCCGGTCGCCATTGTCGGCGTGCCGACGGTGCGCGAGGCCGACGGACTGGCGATGTCGTCGCGCAATGTGCGGCTGACGCCGGAGGACCGCGATGCGGCCGTGGTGCTGGCGCGGGCGCTGGACCGGGGCGAGGCGCTGCTGCGGGCCGGTGCCGCCGAGCCGGAGCCGGTGCTGGACGCGATGCGGGAGATCATCGCCGCCGAACCGCGCGCCGATCTCGCCTCGCTGGACATTCGCGACGCGGCAAGCCTCGACGCGGTGACGGCGATCGACGACCGGCCGGTGGTGATTCTGGTGACCGCCCGCTTCGGCGACGTGCTCCTGATCGACCAGCGCGTCGCGGAGAAAGCGCAAGGGAGCGCAACGGGAGGGAAGGCCGCATGAGCACGCCGGTTCGCACGACCCGCCTGACGGCGCCCGCCATTGCCGGCCGCAAGGGCGCCACCCCCATCGTGGCCCTGACGGCCTATAACGCGACCATGGCGGCTCTGGTCGATCCGCATGTGGATTTCATCCTGGTGGGCGACAGCCTCGCCATGGTCGAGCACGGCATGGCGTCCACCCTCGGCGCCTCGCTGGATCTGATGATTGCCCATGGCCGCGCCGTGGTGTCTGCGACAGAGAAGGCGCTGATCGTCGTCGACATGCCCTTCGGCAGCTACGAGGCGAGCCCCCAGGAAGCCTTCCGCTCGGCCGCGACGGTGATGGCGGAGACCGGCTGCGGCGCGATCAAGCTGGAAGGCGGCCAGCACATGGCGCCGACCATCGCCTTCCTCGTCGAGCGCGGCATTCCGGTGATGGCCCATGTCGGCCTGACGCCCCAGGCGGTGAACGCCATGGGGGGCTTTCGCAGCCAGGGCCATGATGACGCCGCCCGCGACCGCATCCTCGCGGACGCGAAGGCGGTCAGCGAGGCCGGCGCCTTCGCCGTGGTGCTGGAAGGCATCGTCGAGCCGCTGGCCGAGACGATCACGGCAGGGATCGCGGCGCCCAGCATCGGCATTGGCGCCTCGGCGGCCTGCGACGGCCAGATCCTGGTCTTGGAGGACATGCTCGGCCTGACGCCGCGCGTGCCGCGCTTCGTCAAGCGCTACGGCGCGCTCGGCCAGGCCGCCAGCCAGGCCATCGCGGACTATGCCGACGAGGTGCGCAGCCGCAGCTTCCCGGGCCGCGACCACGTCTACAAGCCGCGGGGCTGACGCTGCCGCTCGTCGATCAGAGCGTCAGCGGCAAGATGAAGGGTGTGCCGGAAAAGGCGTCTTCGCCGCGGCCGATGGCGCGGATGGCAGAGACCATGCGGCCGCCGCGCTGCAGCTTGTCGTCGGCGAGGGCGACGAGGCGCGGATTGGGGGTGGCGGACGGTGCCCGCCTGCGCAGCTCGTTCGCCAGCGCCTCTTCTTCAAGATCCGGATTGATCGACAGCGCCAGGATATAGGCGGCGGCGGTGGAGCGGCTGATCCCGGCCCAGCAATGCACCGCCAATGGCGTGTCGCGGCGCCAGCGCGTGCCGAAGTCCAGCAACTGGTCGAGATGGTCGACGGTCGGCGCCGTCAGGCCCTCGATCGGCTCGGCGATGTCGTTGAAGCCGAGGAACAGATGCCGGTCCGGCGCGATGCCGGACGGCCGGTCGACCCGCGTGTCGGCGTTGATCAGCGTGACCAGATCCTGGGCGCCATGGCTGGCGACCGTGGCGGGCAGTTCGGCGAGGGACGAGACGACGAGATAGGACATGGGCCCACATATTGCGCCGGGATGCGCCGATGTCACCCCTGCCGCGACGCTTTGGCCGGCGCCCGCTCGCCCGAGCCGGCGGCGACGGCCAGCGCCGCGTCGAGTTCGGCGAAACGCCTGAGGAAGGCGGCTTCGGTCGCCGCGGTCGGGACGGGGGCGAAATCGGCGGCATCGAGCAGCGCCGCGCCGGGCTTGCCGAAGAGCTGTGCCGCCTCGCGCTCGTCGAAGCCGGCAAGCAGCGTCGCCTCGTGATAGGCCGACAGCCGGTCGGCGGCCTTGATCGCCTTCTCGACGGCGGCGGGCAGCGTCGCCGGCAGGGAGAAGCGCAGATGCAGCGCGGCCTGCAGGCGCTTTTCCACCAGCTTGTAGTCGCCGCCCATGACGCTCTTGAAGGGCGAGATCATGTCGCCGATCACATATTCCGGGCCGTCATGCAGCAGCGCGGCAAGGCGCCAGCGCGGATCGGGCTCGCGGCGCGCGACGATCGCCTCGACGATCAGCGAATGCTGGGCGACGGAAAAGGCGTGATCGCCGCGGGTCTGGCCGTTCCAGCGGGCGACACGCGCCAGGCCATGGGCGACGTCCTCGATCTCGATGTCGAGCGGGGAGGGATCGAGCAGGTCGAGCCGGCGGCCCGACAGCATGCGCTGCCAGACGCGCTGCGGTTTCGCGTCGGTGCGGCTCATGCCTCGCTTCCGGCGGTCTCGCCATCGGCGCCGGCGGGTTCGGGCAGGGCGAAGCCGGCCCAGGGCGGGATCGTCGCCGTCACCGGCACGCCGTCCGCCGACAATTCCTCGCCGCGCGAGAGGGCGCCGGCGAGCCGGTCGATCCGCAGGAAGCCGAAGCCCTCGCTGCCGTCGGCCGACAGCACGGTGCCGATGGTCTTGCCGCCGGCCTCGATGTTGGAGCCGGGCGTCAGATGCCGCTCGCCGGCCAGCAGCATCAGCCGGCGCCGCGCGGTGCCGCGGTGCTGCATGCGCGAGACGACCTCCTGGCCGACGAAGCAGCCCTTGCGGAAGGACACGCCGCCATTCTGGTCGAACAGCACGTCATGGGGGAAGACGTCTGAGCCGGGATAGTCGGTCTCGGCCTCGGCGATGCCGGCGCGGATGCGGCGCAGGCGGTAATCGTCGGCGGAGGCCTCGGCGAGCCCCTCCGGCGGAGTGCCGTAGAGCCGCGCCATCTCCCCTTCGGGGAAACGGCGATCGGCATGAAGTTCGGCGGCGGTGAGGTCGGGCTCCTCCCACACCGCATGGACCGGCAGGTCGGGCGATTCGATGCCGATCTTGGTGCGCAGGCGGTAGAGGGTCAGGCGCTTCTTCAGATCGGCGGCGGCGCTTGTCGCCACATCGATGCGCAGCCCGTCGGCCTGTTTGCCGATGAGGAATTCGAACAGGATCTTGCCCTGCGGCGTCAGCAGCGCGCAGGGGCGCATCTCGCCGTCGGCCAGACTGTCGAGGTCGGCGGTGACGAGGTTCTGCAGAAAATGATGGGCGGCCTCCCCGGTGACGGCAAGGAGGCTGCGCTCCGGCAGGCGGGCATAGGGCATGGACGGCTCGCTTGTGTGATCCTGCCTGTTTACGTAAGCCGGGCACTCCAGAGGGACAAGCACGGAACGACGCCATGGGAACGAGTGCCAGCAACGCCGCGACCTTCGACACGGTTCTCAAGGGCGGTATCGTCGTCAACCAGGACGGCGCCGGTGAGCGCGACGTCGGCATCGTCGGCGGGCGCATCGCCGCGATCGGCACGCTGGACGCCGCCTCGGCCGGCGAGGTGATCGACTGCACCGGGCTGCACATCCTGCCCGGCGTCATCGACAGCCAGGTGCATTTCCGCGAGCCGGGCGCCACCCACAAGGAAGATCTGGAGACCGGATCGCGCGCCGCGGTGCTGGGCGGGGTCACCTGCGTCTTCGAGATGCCGAACACCAATCCGCTGACCACCAGCGAGGAAGCCCTCGCCGACAAGGTGGCGCGCGGCCGCCACCGGATGCATTGCGACTTCGCCTTCTGGGTCGGGGGCACCCGCGAGAACGCCGCCGACGTCGCCGAACTGGAACGGCTGCCGGGCGCGGCCGGCATCAAGGTGTTCATGGGCTCGTCGACCGGCTCGCTGCTGGTCGAGGACGATGACGGCGTGCGCGAGATCCTGCGCCGCACCCGCCGCCGCGCCGCCTTCCATTCCGAGGACGAGTTCCGGCTGCGCGACCGCGCCGACCTGCGGGTCGAGGGCGATCCCGCCTCGCATCCGGTCTGGCGCGACGAGGTGGCGGCGCTGCAATGCACCGAGCGGCTGGTCGGCATCGCCGAGGAGGTGGGCGCGCGCATTCACGTCCTGCACATCTCGACGGCCGAGGAGATCGTCTATCTCGCCGGGCACAAGCGCAACGTCACCTGCGAGGCGACGCCGCATCACCTGACCATGAGCGCCGAGGATTACGGACGGCTCGGCACCAAGCTGCAGATGAACCCGCCGGTGCGCGAGGCGCGGCATCGCAACGGCATCTGGCACGGCATCGCGGCCGGCGTCGTCGACGTTCTCGGCTCCGACCATGCGCCGCACACGCTGGAAGAAAAGGCCGCAATCTATCCGAAGTCGCCTTCGGGCATGACCGGCGTGCAGACCCTCGTGCCGATCATGCTCGACCATGTCGCCAATGGCCGCCTGTCGCTTGCCCGCTTCGTCGACCTGACCTCGGCCGGTCCGCAGCGGATCTTTGGCCTGTCGCGCAAGGGGCGCATCGCGCTCGGCTACGACGCCGACTTCACCATCGTGGACCTCAAGCGCGAGGCCACCATCACCGACGACTGGATCGGCTCGCGCTCGCAATGGACGCCCTATGACGGCAAGGCGGTCACCGGCTGGCCGGTGGGCACGCTGGTGCGCGGCCGGCGGGCAATGTGGGAGGGCGAACTCGTCGCGCCGTCGACCGGCGAGCCTGTGGAGTTCGTCGAGACCCTGGCGCCGCTCGGCCGCCAGGGCTGAGGCGGAGGGCGGCCGTCTGTCGTCCCATGGCTTGGCATCTGCCAGCGACTTCCTAAGTCCGCACGTTGCAGACGCCACGGATCAAGGAGACGGCCATGCAGGACGAGGCGAACGGCCCCGCCCCACAATTCGACGAGGAGACGCTGGCGCTGGCCGCCATGGTCTTCCAGGCGGCGCGCGGCGGCGATGCCGTCGCCATGGCCGATTTTCTCGACAAGGGCCTGCCGCCCAATCTGCGCAACGAGAAGGGCGACAGCCTGCTGATGCTGGCGAGCTATCACGGCCATGTCGAGCTGACCGAACTGCTGCTGAAACGCGGTGCCGATCCGTCGCTGGTCAACGATCGCGGCCAGACGCCGCTGGCCGGCGCCGCCTTCAAGGGCGAGGCGGAGATCGCCCGGCTGCTGCTCGACCATGGCGCCGCGGTCAACGGCAGCGGGCCGGACGGGCGCACGCCGCTGATGATGGCGGCGATGTTCAACCGCACCGAGATGGTCGATTATTTCCTGGAGCGCGGCGCCGATCTCGAGGCTCGCGCCGCGGACGGCGTCGACGCGCTGGGCGCAGCCAAGGCGATGGGCGCGCAGGAGACGGCGGCGCAGCTCGAACGGCTGATGGCGGCGAAAGCCGGCTAGTTCGGCCAGGAACGCTGGGGCTCAGTCGCCGGCGACGAAGAATTCCAGCCGGCCCTCGGGCGAGATGCCGACCCGGTAGAAATTGTAGGCGCCGAATTCGCGCATGTTCCGGTAGTCGCCGGCGGTCACCAGCTCGAACAGCTCGACCAGTTGCGGCTTGGTCAGCGAATCCATCGGCTGCTGGGTGAAATAGGGCCAGACATAGATCTCGTTGTCGGTGTCCGGCTCCATCCGGGCATAGCCCGACTGCAGCACTTCCAGGAGGATGGCGAGGATCTCGATCCCTTCGCCGTCGCCGGAGGCCGATTTCAGGAAGGCGATCGGGTCCTCGCCGCCCTGGCCGAAGGACAGGACCGTGCCGTGGTCGCCGCGTTCGATATAGGGCGCGAGCTTCTCGATCTCGCCGCTTCTGGCCGCGGCGATGAGCCGGGCCCGCAGGTCGCGGACCGGGCGCGGCAGCCCGGCATCGCCATAGGCGACTTCCGAGGCGAGGGCCGCGCTCGGCGCCCGTTCGGCCTGGAAATTGGTGGTTGCGCCGTCCGGTCTTGCCCGCGCCCCGTCCTGACGCGGGGTGTCGGGGCCGGGACGATCGGTGGCATCGGCCGGCGCCTCGCCGGCGGGCCTCGGTTCGCGCCGGCGCTCGGGCCCTTCGGCGGGCGCCGGTCTTGTGTCGCCGGGCTCGACCTCGTCTTCGGGCGACAGCGGCACTTCGCCGGCATCGGTGCCTTCGCCCGGTCCCTGGGGGCGGCCGGTCTCCGTCTCGCTGATCGGCGCATCCGTCAGCGGCGGCAGCGGCACCGCGATGATGCCTTCACGCGAGCCGGAGCGGCCCTCGACGGGATCGATCTGCGACAACGCCAGCGCGTCGCCGGCGACGAGGGTCGCCAGCGCGAACAGAGCAGTGCTGAGGGCAAGGGTCAGGCGCGTCGGCACGACGGACCTCCGCTGCGTTGGACGATGGGGTGCGGTAAAATATCCGGACCGCGGGGAGGGCAGAGACTACTGGATGATCCGGTCGGGACGGAATTCACCATATTCGATGCGCTGGCGCAGGGTCTCGACCATTTCGAGGACATCGTCCTCGCCATGGCGGCGCACCAGCTCGGTGAGGGCGGTGGCGATGGCGGTCTCGGCAAGGATCTCGGCCTCGATGCCGTCGGAGATGCCGTCGGCCCAGGCTTCGTTGTGATACTCGAATGCGACTTGCTTCTTTTCGGCCTGGATCATTTCGTCCAGTTCGGCGCTCTGCAAATCGATCATTCCGATTCCCTCAATTCCAGCCATGCGGCTTCACGTCCCGTTAAGGTCCTAGCACGATCCGGGCGCGAACAGTCTCGCCGTTTTTCCGAACCGTTAATCATCGGTTAATTTCCGTATCTGGCACTGATTTCGCGTGCCAGAGTGACCCCTTCGCCCTGATAGCGGTTCACCGCGACCCGTGCGGCGGGGGTGCATTCGCGATAGGTCGATTCGAACGCCCGGTAGCCGCTGTTGAAGCTGCCGATCAGATAGCGGCGGTCGGCGTCACCCGGCGCCTGCTCGGCCAGCAGCTCTTCCATCTTCTGGCGCCAGATCGCCGCGTCGGTGTCGCCGCACAGGGTCCGCAGGAAGTGGATGGAGCCGAGGATCGACGCCAGCCGTCCGAGAGGCTTCAGGAATGCTGCCTCGCCCCGCGGCGCTGCAGCTTCCGGCGCGGTCTCCGCCGGGGCGCTCTCCTGGGCCAGCGCCCGGTGATCGCCCGCCACGGAACCGGCGAAAGAGACCACCAGTGCGGCCGTCGCGGCTATCATCATTCGACGCATGGCCGATGTTTCGTCCTTCGTTAAGACAATTGCAACGATCGGTCCGATGCCCGGCCGCTTATCTCCCGCGCCTGCGCCTTTCGGGCAACAGGAATCGCGCGCCGTTCGTTGCCCCGGTGTGTCAGTTTTCCGCGCAGGTGGCGAGGACCTTCCGTGCGACATCGTAAAGACCGGGCGTCGTGCGGCCCGCCGCGTCGGCGGCCTCGATGTCGGCGAGCGACAGCCAGTGCAGTGCCGCGGCGTCGTCGGCCGCCGCCAGTTCGCTGCCGGCCATCAGCCGTCCGCCGAAAACCGCGATCACCGCGTGGAAATCCGGATCGATCGCCTCGTGCAGCGTGACGAAGGCGAGATTATCCGCCACCGCACCGGTTTCCTCGGCCAGTTCGCGCCGCGCGGCGGTCGCGACCGCTTCGCCGAAGCGCAGCTTGCCGCCGGGCAGGCTGAGCTTGCCGGCAAAGGGCGGACGACCGCGTTCGACCAGAAGCAGGCGGTCCTCGGCGACGAGGCCGCAGGAGACGCCGAGAATCGGACGGGGGCTGGTCTCTGGCATGGGCAACGTTCCTCTTCGCTCCGCCTGCCGGATCGGCCGCGACCCGCTTGACAGGACGCTGGCGCTACGGCTCAACAGCCGGCATGTGCGGACGTTTCACTCTCACGGCACCCCCGGACGACGTCGCCGCGCTGCTGGCGCTGGCGGAGCTCGATCCGTTTCCGCCACGCTACAACATCGCGCCGACCCAGCCGATCCTGATCGCCATCGGCGGCCAGCCCGAGCGGCCCGGTGCGAATCTGCCGAACCGCACGGCGCTGATCGTGCGATGGGGCCTGATCCCGTCCTGGGTCAAGGATGTGAAGGCGTTTCCGCTGCTGATCAACGCCCGCGCCGAGACCGCGAGCGAGAAGAACGCCTTTCGCGGCGCCATGCGCTACCGGCGCTGCCTCGTGCCGGCGACCGGCTTCTACGAATGGCGCCGGCAGGGGAAGGCGAAGTCCGAACCGTATTTCCTGCGTCCGGCGGACGGCCGGCCCTTCGCCTTTGCCGGGCTGATGGAGACCTATCTGGCGCCGGACGGCAGCGAGATCGACACCGCCGCCATCCTGACCACGGCCGCCAATCCCGGCATCGCGCCGATCCACGACCGGATGCCGGTCGTCGTCTTGCCACAGGATCATGACCGCTGGCTGGACTGCCGCACCCACGATCCCGTGTCGGTCGGCGATATTCTGACCGCGGCGAACGACGATTTCTTCGAGCCGGTGCGGGTGTCGGACAAGGTCAACAAGGTTGCCAATACCGGCCCCGATATCCAGTTGCCGGTGGAGGCCGCATCGGAGCCGGCCGATGGCCCGATCCAGCCCTCGCTCTTCTGACATTTCCAACAGGACGATAGCCCCGTGAACACCGATCTTCTGAAGCGTCTGTGCGAAACCCCCGGCGTGCCGGGCCGCGAACACCGCGTGCGCGACCTGATCACCAAAGAGGCGGAGGGCCTGTTCGACGAGATCCGCGTCGATACGCTCGGCTCGCTGATCTGCACCCGCAAGGGCAAGGGCGAGACCCCGAAGAAGGTCATGCTGCTCTGTCACATGGACGAGATCGGCTTCCTCGTCAGCCACGTCACCGACAAGGGCTTCATCCACATCGACCCGGTCGGCGGCTTCGATCCGCGCAACCTGTTCTCGCGCCGCGTCCTCGTCTGCACCGACGACGGCGACTTCAAGGGCGTGATGAATGCCGAGGGCAAGCCGATCCACATCCAGTCGGCCGAAGAGCGCAAGAAGATGCCGGAGCCGAACGAGTTCTTCGTCGATATCGGCCATGGCGCGGCGACCAAGGACATGGTGCAGGTCGGCGACTTCGTGGTGATGAACGAGCCCTTCGAGGAGATGGGCGAGAAGATCGTCTCCAAGGCGCTGGACAACCGCATCGCCTGCTGGCTCGGCCTGGAAGCCGTGCGCAAGCTTGTCGAGGCCGGCGAGACCCATGATTGCGAACTGACGGTCGCCTTCACCGCCCAGGAGGAAGTCGGCCTGCGCGGCGCCAAGACGGCGGCCTTCGGCGTGCAGCCGGACATCGGCATCGGCGTCGACACGACGCTCGCCTGCGACACGCCGGGCGTGCCGGAAAAGGACCGCACGACGGTGCAGGGCAAGGGCTTCGGCCTGCATCTGAAGGATGGGTCCTTCATCGCCGACATCGACCTCGTGCGCGAGATCGAGGCGCTGGCGCGCTCCAAGGACATCGCCTTCCAGCGCACCATCCTTGCCCGCGGCGGGCAGGACGGCGCCGCCGTCCAGCAGGCGGCCTCGGGAGCCCGGGCGGTCGGCATCGCCGTCGGCACGCGCTACATCCACACGGTGGCCGAGATGATCGACAAGCGCGACCTTCTCGCAGCGCGCGAAATCCTGACCGCGTTCATCGCCGCCCATTGAGGCGGCTGTCCTGCTCTCGATCGGTGACGGATAGCTGAATGGAACTGCTTGCGGCCGGGGCGCGGGGCTTTGCGCTGGGTCTCGGCCTGATCGTGGCGATCGGGGCGCAGAACGCCTTCGTGCTTGAGCGCGGGCTGGCGCGCAACCACGTGCTGGCGGTGGTGCTGGTCTGCACGCTGGCGGATGCGGCGCTGATCGCCGCCGGCGTCGCCGGGCTCGGCACGCTGATCACCGGTGCGCCGGAGATCGTCCGGCTGGTGACGCTGGGCGGTGCGGCCTTCCTTGCCGTCTATGCGGTGCTGGCGCTACGCCGGGCATTCCATCCGGACGCGATGGCGGTCCGTGGCGCACGGCTGATGAGCCGGCGGGCCGCGATCGGCGTGGTGCTCGGGCTGACCTTCCTCAACCCGCATGTCTATCTGGACACGGTGGTGCTGCTGGGCAGCCTGTCGGCCCACTATGCCGACGCCAGTGAGCGCACGGCCTATGCCGGCGGGGCGATGATCGCCTCGGCGGTGTGGTTCGTGGCACTGGGCTACGGTGCGCGGCTGCTTGCGCCCGTCTTCGTCAGACCCGCCGCATGGCGGATCCTGGACGTTTCGATCGCCGCCGTGATGGCGCTCCTGTCCATCACGCTGCTGATGAGCGCGGATCTCTGAGGTCCGCGTCCGTCGCCCTAGTGGGCGGCGGTCAGGTCGGCGCCGGCGTAGCTGTCCCGGCGCGTCTCGACGCGCTTCTGCTTGCAGCAGGACTGGCTCGCCGCGGCAATCGCGCGGTTGCCGATTTCGCGGTAATTGCGCTCCAGATGGATGTCGCGCTCACGCTCGCTCTTGGAACGAAATTCGATACTGTTGCTGCTGCTCATTGCCATGTCTCGTCGGCTGGATGGGACCGCAACCAATGACCCCGATTGCGCCAGATTAGCGGCGAACTCTGAACCGAAACAAAAACCTCGGGGCGTCGCTTGCGTTTGGGTCTCACAGTGGCAATCGCGACACAATGGAAGGGTTCCAAGCAATTGGAATATTTCCGGTTTGGTGCCCTTGGCGAACGAAAATTGCGCCGGGTGTTTTCGATCAATCCGCATGTCGGACTGTCATGAATCGTGGGGTTCATCGGCGTGGCCCTCCGCCGCGATTTGTCAGCCGGGCCGAATGGCGTTAGCGAGAGCCTCCGCAACCACGCAGACGACCGGGGACGAGTGATGGACGACGGCTTTCGGGGGCTGACGCTCTGGAACACCATGAAGCGCGCCAAGGAGGAGTTCCGGCCGCTCGACTGGCAGGATCCGGGGAAGGCCGAGGCCGACCGGCATGTACGCATGTATGTCTGCGGGCCGACCGTCTACGACTACGCCCATATCGGCAACGCCCGGCCGGTGATCGTCTTCGACGTGCTCTACCGGCTGCTGCGCCATCTCTACGGCGCCGATCATGTCACCTATGTGCGCAACATCACGGACGTCGACGACAAGATCAACCGGCGGGCGGCGCGAGACTATCCGGACCTGCCGCTGAACGCGGCGATCGCGAAGGTCACGCAGGCGACGGCCGACCAGTTCCACGCCGACGTTGCGGCGCTCGGCTGCCTGCCGCCCGGTCACGAGCCGCGGGCGACCGATTTCGTCACCGGGCGCAGCGACGGCCACGACATGGTGTCGATGATCGCCACGCTGATCGAGAAGGGCCATGCCTACGAGGCGGGCGGCGAAGTGCTGTTCGACGTCACCTCGATGGCCGATTACGGCCAGCTGTCGAACCGCAGGCTGGACGAGCAGCGGGCCGGCGCGCGCATCGCCGTCGAAGGCCACAAGCGCAATCCGGGCGATTTCGTCTTGTGGAAGCTGTCCTCACGCGGCGAGCCCGGCTGGGAAGCGCCCTGGGGCCGCGAGGCCTGGGAGGCCGCGGGCCGCACCGGCACGCCGAAAGGCCGTCCCGGCTGGCATATCGAATGCTCGGCGATGAGCGAGGCCTATCTCGGCCAGACCTTCGACATCCATGGCGGCGGACTCGACCTGATCTTCCCGCATCACGAGAACGAGATCGCCCAGTCCCGCTGCGCCCACGGCACCGCGGCGATGGCGCAGGTCTGGATGCACAATGGCTACCTCCAGCTGGAGGGCCGCAAGATGTCGAAGTCGGACGGCAATTTCGTCACCATTCACGACCTCCTGCACACGAAACGGTTCGGCCGGCGGTCCTGGCCGGGCGCCGTGCTGCGGCTGGCCATGCTGATGACCCAGTATCGCGAGCCGATCGACTTCTCGGTGAAGCGCCTGGAGGAGGCCGAGGAGGCGCTGGCCGGCTGGGCGCGGGCCGTGGCCGAGGTCGCGCCCTCCGCGCCGAGCGAACGTTTCCTCGCCGCCCTGTCCGACGATCTGGCGAGTGCCGCCGCCATCGCCGAACTGCACGCGCTGCGCAAGGGCGACCCGGCCGCGCTGCGCGCCTGCCTCGATTTGATCGGCATCGACGTGGCCGGCTATCTCGCCGCGACGTCGGACCTGGCCGCGCCGGTGCCGGCGGACGCCATCGCCGCCCGGATCGCCGAGCGCCTCGATCTCCTGCGGGCGAAGAACTTCGCCGAGGCCGACCGCATCCGCGACGAGCTGCTCGCCGAGGGCATCCAGCTCAAGGACGGCAAGGACCCCGACACCGGCGAGCGCATCACCACCTGGGAGATGAAGCGCTAGCGGCGGCGGGGGCGCGGCGCGGCGCCTGGGGTGCAGGGACCCGCTAGCTGGCGACTGCGCCGGCTATCCATTCAACGCGCTACCATTACCGCTTGCTATCCATCCACGACACTCACCCCACCCACGGCGTCATCCTCGGGCTTGGCCCGAGGACCCATGCCTCGGCATCGCCACGTCGCGGCGGTCGGGGAGAGGCGCCCGTTATCGTGGCGGCGGTGGGAACGGTTTGGCATGGGTCCTCGGGTCGAAGCCCGAGGATGACGCAGCTTGGGAGGTCGGCGCCCTTTGTGGCGAGGGCGGGGGCTGGCTGAGCTGCGGGCAGTTCAGTGCGGGCGTCTGTGTCGATCAACCATTCAAGGGCCACCATCACGCCTGCCAGTTACCCTCTGCGCAAACCCAACCAACGCCTGCCATTCATCCGCTGCGCATACCCATCAGCGCCTGCCCGGCATCCACGGCGCTCATCCCCCCACGGCGTCATACTCGGGCTTGACCCGAGGACCCATGCCTCGGCATCGCGCACGTTGCGGCGGTTGGGGAGGGGCGCCCGTTGCCGTGGCGGTGGTGGAAGCGATTTGGCATGGGTCCTCGGGTCGGAGCCCGAGGATGACGCAGCTTGGAGGTTGGCGCCCTTGGCGGTGGCGGTTGGGTGTCGCGGAGCCGCCGGGCATGACGTTACGGCAGCGGTGCGTCGCAGCCAGCTCGGCAGTCGGCGCTTCCCCGTCGCTCGTGGAGAATTCATCGGTGTGTCCCGATGCCAAGCGGGGTTGTCTGCCCTACAAGGCAGGGAATGAGTGAACCAACGCGCAAGCCCTATCCCGCCATCGAGCCCTATGAAACCGGACGCCTTGCCGTCGGTGACGGGCACGAGCTGTATTACGAATTGTGCGGCAATCCGCGCGGCATCCCGGTGGTGTTCCTGCATGGCGGGCCCGGCAGCGGGGCGTCGCCCCAGCACCGGCGGCTGTTCGATCCGGAACGCTACCGCATCCTGCTGTTCGACCAGCGCGGTTGCGGTCGCTCGACCCCGCTCGGCGAGCTGGAGGGCAACACCACCTGGCATCTGGTCGCCGATCTGGAGCGGCTGCGCGAGCTGATCGGCGTCGAGCGCTGGCTGATGTTCGGCGGCTCCTGGGGGGCGACGCTGGCGCTCACCTATGCCGAGACCTATCCGGAAAGGGTCTCGGGGCTGATCCTGCGCGGCATCTTTTCCGGCCGGCGAGCCGAGCTCGACTGGTTCTATGACGGCGGCGCCAACCGCTTGTTTCCCGACCGCTGGGAAAACCTGCTGGGGCCGATCCCGGCGAATGAGCAGGACGACATCATCGCGGCCTATCGCAAGCGCCTGACCGACCCGGACCGGGCGGTGCGGGCCGAGGCAGCGCGGGCCTGGACCGGCTGGGAATCGGCGACGGTCATGCTGCGGACCGCGCCGGGTGGCGAGCCGGCGTCCGGCGGCCATGTCTCGGACGCGACGATCGCCTTCGCCCGGCTGGAGAACCATTATTTCTACCATGATCTGTGGCTGGAGGAGGGGCAGCTGATCCGCGACGCCGGCCGGCTCGCCGACATTCCGGGGGTCATCGTGCAGGGGCGCTACGATGTCGTCACGCCGGCGATCACCTCCTGGCAGCTGGCCCAGGCCTGGGTGCGGGCGGATTATCGCATGGTCGAGGGCGCCGGCCACGCCTTCGCCGAGCCGGGCATCCTGAACGAACTCCTGAAGGCGACGGAGCGCTTCGCAAGGGAATTGTGACCCTGCCGGCGGGGGCGGTGTGCCTCAGCCGACCGAAAAGGTCATGAGCTGGCGCAGGCACGCGCCGTCCGCCTTCTTGCGACGGCGCTTCGGCCTGGTGGTCTCCTCCAGGCGCAGCGCTTCGGGCACGCTGCGGTCCTCGGCCGTCGGCGCCCATTGCCGGCCGACGAGTTCCTGCATGAAATTGCGAGGCTGGGGCTTCGCCTGACGGGGCATGTCCATCGTCTGAGCCTCCCTGTCGAAGGGGATCATGCGGGGGCGCGCTCGCAAGAGGCGAAGCACGCGGCGAGTCTCGGACCGTGGGGTCCGTTTGTGCAACGCGGATCGTGCGTTGCGGGGCGACCGCCGGCCCGGTCGGATGGGCCGGCGGTCGCCGGTGTCGTCAGAAGCAATTCTTGCAGGTGTTGAACGACGAACCGAGACAGCTGATGCAGCCGGGGTTCAGGGGATTCGGAATGCACTGCGGAGCGCAGCGGATGAGCTTGCTGCCGCATTTCAGCAGGCAGCTCCAGCTGAAGGATTGGCCGACGCCGCCCGAATCCGAGACGAGGGTCGCTCCGCGCATGACCGGAGCCGCTTGCATGGGGGATCTCATGATGACTTCTCCCTGTTGGTGACTGGCTGTGGGTCGTTGACATGTCCGGATGGCCGGCGCGCCTGTCGCACGACGCCCATCCCGTTGAGACCGACCGGCGGGTCTTTCAGGCCGGGCGGTCTTCCGATGCGGGCCGGATGATCCGGCCCGTTCAGCAGATCGGGGAACTGGCGATGCAGATCCCGGCGACGCGCACGCAGCAGCCGGACTGGCTGACCGTGCCCGAGAGATGTGTCAGGCCGCTGCCATGGCGCTGGACGGGCGGAGCCTGGATCGGTCGTCTCATGTTGGTTCTCCTTCAGGTTCGCGGAACTGGCGCCGGCACATCATGCGCCGACGCCGGGAACCGCCGGGCGCGCGCAGGCAGACCCGGCGGATGGGCTCGGGTCACGTCAACGCGCTGAGCGGGACGCTCCAGTTGCGGCCGGCGCCGACGGTGACGGGCAGGACCTCGCTGACATCCACCGTGAAGCGGTAGACGCGGGCGGCGCGCCGCTCGTTCTCGGCGTCGAACATCGTCACCTGCACATCCCAGCAATCGGAATCCGGCCGGCAGATCGGACTGCGCGCGACGGTGATGCTGTAGAGCTCGAGCCCGCGATTCATGCCGTCGGCAAAGACGCTGGCGCCCTGATAGGCATTGGTGGCGGCGAAGTTGATCGCCCGGTCCTCGGGGCTGATGCCCAGATTGCGCAATTCGTCATAGGTGCGCACGAGGAAGTTGAAGATCGCGTCGTCGCTGACGCTCTCCTCGCCGATCGCGGCCTTGGCGGCGTTGACCAGTTCCATCGGCTTCCATTTGCTCATGCCGCGCGGGTCGGGATAGATCACCGGCAGGATCTGGCCGTTCATCAGCCGCGTCGAACCGTGGACGAAGCCCGGGATCGCGACGCGCTGCAAATCGCCGGTGTTGTCGAGGCTGGTCTGCATGGCGTCGAGCAGGTCGGCATAGACCTCCTGGGCGAAGGGGCCGGCCGGCGTGATCGCGTAGATCGGGATCTGTTCCTGCATCAGGATGAAGGTGATGCCGGTGGCAAAGGACAGATCGTTCTTCAGCATGTCGATCAGGGCCGCCGGCGTGTTGGCGGCGACGGGGTCGCCCATGCGCTGGACGATGGCGTCGTACCGCGGCTCGTTGCCGAAATCGAACCAGACCGAGCCGATGGCATAGACCTTCTGCGGCTCCTTGGCCGCGCCGCCGCAACCGCAGCCCTGCTGCGTCACGCTCGACTGACGGACCTCGCGGGCCTCTGCCAGCGCGCCGCGCCGCCGCCGGACCGGCCGGGCCGACTGCATGGCGCCTGCGACGTCCACATCATCGTCGCCGTCGTCGTCATCCCCGCCATCGTCGCCCGCGGTGAGCATGTCCTCGTCGAACTCGTCCGCGTCGGCCATCGCGCCGGCGGCCAGTTCCTGCTGCGCCGCCTGCTTCTTGCCGCCGCAGCCACAGCCGCAATCGGACTGAAGGACGGCGCCGGCGATGCCGGATCGCCCGGGCGGGGACATGGTCGCCGCGGACGGGCTGACGGATAGGGTTTCCCTGATCATTGGCTCTCTCCCAGCTTGGTCGTTCCCGGATCGCGGGAGGAAAACCGCCCCCTCCAGCTCCGGCTCCAGTGTCTGACGAAGGCGTTCGATCGCTCCCCGAACGTCGAGCCGTCCGGCGAGAACCCGCGCACACTCGCCATCGGCCTGCGGATCGCAGGGGCGGGCGGTCTCGATGAGGATCCGGCGGATGACGAGCGGGCCGAGGGACCTGCCGGCGCGCCGGGCGGCCGACAGCAGCCGTGCGGCGACCCCGGTGACCACCGCGGTGGCGAAGCTCGAGCCGCTGCGCTGGACGCGTTCGCCGCGCAGGCTGGAGACGGTCAGGCCCGCGCCGGGCGCCAGGATGCCGTTGGCGCCGTAGCTCGCGCCGAAATTGGAGCTCTGCAGCGGCCGGCCCGCCGCATCCATCGCGCCGACCGCCAGAACGCTGGCGACGGCGGCCGGGACATGCAGGCAGGCGCAGCCGTCATTGCCGGTGGCGGCCACGACGAGGATGCCCTTGCGCTCGCACAGATCCAGCGCGTCCTCGAGATGGCGCGAGGCCTCGGGCGTCGAGGACAGCTGGCCGGCACTGATGTTGACGATCGCGACGCCGCGCTCGACCGCCATGTAGATCCCGCGCGCGATGTCGGTCTGGGTGGCGCGGGGCGCCATGTAGGCGGGGCGCGGATCGGGGAAGAACACCGGCAGGATGAGACCGCTGCAGCCGCGGGCCAGGCCGCCCTCGCGGTCGAACAGCACGCTGCAGATCTCGGTGCCATGGGCGTCCGGCCCGTGCGCCTCGGCAATGCGCATCGTGGGCTCCAGGTCGAGCCGCGCATCGGCGAGGGCGGGGATGGCGAGGTCGGGCGTGCCGTCCACCACGCCGATGCGCAGGGTCGGGTCGCAGGGGCCGAGCGTGTCGAGGAGGGTCGATATGTCGGACATGCCGTTCCCCCTCCCATCCGATACAATTATTACGTTACGTAACATTGCATATGCAACCTAGGAGGGCAAGTCTGTTTTCTTCCATGGGTTGCAATTGGAGGCGGATCACACTTGGCACCTGCCTGTTGGAGACGCGCGGGCGCGGGTCTATCCTCGTGGCGGCGCGTTCGGGCGCCGGACGGAACGATAAGGACGGGGCGGATGGGGCATTCGGGCGGATGTCAGTGCGGCGCGGTGCGGTTTCGCATCACCGGGACACTGGGGCAGGCGTCGATCTGCCATTGCCGCATGTGCCAGAAGGCGTTCGGCAATTTCTACGCGCCGCTGGTGTCGGTGCCGGAGGGCGGCTGCGTTTGGACGAAGCGCGAGCCGGCGCGGTTCCGTTCGTCGAACCATGTGCTGCGCGGGTTCTGCGAGAGCTGCGGGACGCCGCTGACCTACGAGGCGCCGGACGGCATGGCGCTGGCCATCGGCGCCTTCGACGACCCGGCGGCCATCGCGCCGACGATCCAGTTCGGCGTCGAGGCGCAGCTGCCCTATACGGCCCGGCTCAGCGATCTGCCCGTGCGGTCGACCGACGCCGATATCGCCGCCAATCCGTTTCTGGCAGAGATCGTGTCGCACCAGCATCCCGATCGGCCGGATGCCGAGGAACAGGAACGGCCATGAACGACGCGACCGGCCTCAAGGGCCTCTATCCGGACATCGCGCCTTACGCCCATGGCATGCTGGATGTCGGCGACGGCCACCGGATCTACTGGGAGCGTTGCGGCACGCCGGGTGGCCGGCCGGCGGTGTTCCTGCATGGCGGGCCGGGGGGAGGCTGTTCGCCGGCGCATCGCCGCCTGTTCGATCCGGCGGTCTACGACGTTCTCCTCTTCGACCAGCGCGGTTGCGGTCGCTCGACGCCCCATGCCGAGCTTGCGGCCAACACCACCTGGCACCTGGTCGCCGACATCGAGCGACTGCGCGCCATGGTCGGGGCCGAGACCTGGCTGGTCTTCGGCGGCTCCTGGGGCTCGACGCTGGCGCTCGCCTATGCCGAGACCCATGCGGAACGGGTCGACGCGCTGGTGCTGCGCGGCATCTACACGCTGACGAAGGCGGAGCTGTCCTGGTACTACCAGTTCGGCGTCTCGGAGATGTTCCCGGACAAATGGGAGCGCTTCCTCGCGCCGATCCCGCCTGCCGAGCAGGGCGACATGATGATGGCCTATCGCCGGCGCCTCGTCGGCGACGATCCGGCCGCGCAGCTTGCGGCGGCACAGGCGTGGAGCCTTTGGGAGGGCGAGACCATCACGCTCATGCCCTCGGCGGCGCTGACGGCGGACTTTTCCGACCCGCATTTCGCCATCGCCTTCGCGCGGATCGAAAATCACTTCTTCGTTCATGCCGGCTGGCTGGAGGAGGGGCAGCTGCTGCGCGACGCGCATCGTCTGAAGGGCATTCCGGGCGAGATCATCCACGGACGCTACGACATGCCGTGCCCGGCCCGCATCGCCTGGGAACTCCACAAGGCCTGGCCGGACGCGGATCTGCACCTAGTCGAGGGTGCGGGGCACGCCTTCAACGAGCCGGGTATTCTCGACCGGCTGATCCGGGCAACGGACCGCTTCGGCCGGCAGGGCTGACCCCGACAGCCCCATGTCGATCATGATTCGCGATCGGTCCGATCACCAGAAAGCGGGTGTCGGGACGGGGGCGGCTCTGTTACAGGAAGCCGTCACTCAACCTTATTATCGAGCACATCCATGCAAGCCGCCGGCAGCGCGAACAAGGGCTTCTTCTATGCCTTTGGCGCTTACGCGATCTGGGGTCTGGTTCTCCCGATCTACATGAAGCTCCTGAGCCACGTCTCGCCGCTGGAGATCGTGGCGCATCGGGTGATCTGGGCGATCCCCTTCGCGGTGCTCGTCCTGTGGTGGCAGGGGCTGCTCGGCGGCGTCTGGCGGCATTTCACCCAGTGGCGGACCCTGGCGCTGGCGGCGCTGACGGCCTCGCTGATCTCGTTCAACTGGGGCACCTATGTCTACGCCATCGCCTCCGGCCAGGCGCTGGACGCGGCGCTCGGCTATTACATCAACCCGCTGGTCAATGTGCTTCTGGGCGCGGTGATCCTGGGCGAGCGGCCGAACCGCCTGCAGGCGACGGCCATTGCCCTGGCCGGCGTCGCGGTGCTGATCCTGACGATCAAGGCGGGCGGCTTGCCGTGGATCTCGCTCGTCCTGGCCTTTTCCTTCGGCACCTACGGGCTGCTCCGCAAGATGGTGCCGGTCGGCTCGACCGAGGGCTTCTTCCTGGAGGTGGCGCTGCTGGCTGTGCCGAGCGTGCTGCTCCTGGCCTTCCTGCCGGGCGACAACCACGTGATGACCGGCGGCTACGTGGCCGGCATGCTGATCTTTGCCGGGCCGCTGACGGCGATCCCGCTGATGCTGTTCGCCGCCGGCGCGCGGCTCCTGCATTACTCGACCATCGGCATCCTGCAATACATGGTGCCGACGCTCCTGTTCCTGACTGCCGTCTTCGTCTTCGGCGAGCCCTTCTCGAACTGGCAGCTGGTCGCCTTCTGCCTGATCTGGAGCGCGGTGGTGCTCTACACCGTGGCGCTCTTCCGCAACGGGCGGGCGCGGCGGCGGGCCGCCGCGCTCACCCCGCAGACGGCCTGAGCCGGACGGCTCAGCCGCCGTCCGACCAGCGCACCTTGTAGAGATCGAGCCGGCGGTCGCGCAGATTGCGCACCGAACCCTCGTAGCGGGCCCAGTTGAGCGTCGCGAGATTGAGATCGGCGACGGTGACCATCTCGACATTCTCCGAGGCCTCGGCGGCGATGCCGTCGCGGGCGAAGGGGAAGTCGCAAGGGGTGAAGATCGCCGACTGGGCGTATTCGATGTCGAGATTGTCGACGTTGGACAGATTGCCGGTCATGCCGGACGTCACGACATAACACTGGTTCTCGATCGCCCGGGCCTGGCAGCAATAGCGCACCCGCAGATAGCCGTGGCGGGTGTCGGTGTTGAACGGCACGAACAGGATGCGGGCGCCCTGGTCGGTGAGGCGGCGCGCCACTTCCGGGAATTCGGAATCGTAGCAGATCATGATGCCGATGGGGCCGCAGTCGGTCTCGATCGTGTCGGTGGGATCGCCGCCCTTGATCTGCCAGTACTGGCGCTCGTTGGGCGTCGGATGGGTCTTCTCGCGCTCGTGCACCGAGCCGTCGCGCAGGAACACATAGCCGACATTCTGGATGTCGCCGTCGTCGGTCTTGGTGGCGTGGCTGCCGCCGATGATGTTGATGTTGCGGCGGATCGACATCTCGCTCAGCCGCTCGACGAAGTCCGGCGTGTGCTCGGTCAGCCGCTGGATCGCCGCATCGGGCTTCAGCTCCTCCGGCTCGCAGGACAGCAGCATCAGCGTGAAGAGTTCGGGGAAGACGACGAAGTCGCCGCCATATTCCGACGCCACCTCGACGAAATATTCGACCGCATCGTAGAAATCCTGCGGCTGGGCGATCTTGCGCGCCTTCATCTGCACGGTGACGATGCGCACCATGTCGGGATTGCCGCGATTGACCGGCTGCTCCTCGCGGGCCGGATCGTAATAGGGATTGCGCCACAGCATCAGGACGCCGTAGCCGCCGGACGCCTTGTCGCCGGGGTAGTAGTTCTTCAGGAGGCCCTGCGGCTCGAAGCCGGCATTCAGGTGGAACGAGACGATCGGGTCCTTGACGTCATTGGCCTTCACCGCCTCCAGATAGGCTTCCGGGGTGCCGAACTTCTTGGCATGGCGCTGGTAGCCCGGCATGCGGCCGCCGAAGGCGATGCCCTTGAGGTCGAGATCCTGGCACAGGCGCCGGCGGGCGTCGTAGAGCCGCTTGCCGATGCGCAGGCGCCGGCGGTCGGGGTCGACGCAGACCTCGGTGCCGTAGAGCCATTCGCCCTTGCGGTCGTGCATGGCGGCATAGCCGCCGCCGGTGACCTCGCCCCAGCTGTGCTGGCCGAGCGCCTTCTCCTCGGCGAGGATCATGGTCGCGGCATAGCCGACGATCTCGCCCTCGTAGACGACGACGAACTGGCCCTCGGGAAAGGCCGAGAGCTGGCCGAGGATCATGCCGCGCGTATAGGGCGCGTCGTCCTTGAAGACCTTGGAGGAGAGGGCGATGATGTCGGTGACGTCGCTCTTCTCGGCGGTACGGACCTCGATCTTCGGGGTCGAGCGCTTCTCGGCCATGCGGCGTGTCCTTGTCTTCTCGGGTCGTGTGACGGGGAGGAATGGGGTGCGGCCGGGCGCCGCCATGCGTTCGATGTAGGACGCGGGCGCCGCGACGCAAGCAAAGGCGCCCGCCGCCGGCAGTCCGGGGGCGGGCGCATGGTCGTGCGATGGGGCCGAAGGGCCGTGAGGCCGCGGCCGGCGTCAGAGCTTCTCGACGATCTCCGCCCGGCCGCGGCGATGCGCGTCGTCGCCGGCCAGCGCCGTGACCAGTTCCGGCACGATGGCATCGACGTCGTCGATCACCATCGGGCGCACCTGATGGGCCGTATGGAGAAAGCCTTCGGCGCTCATATGGTCCATCAGCCGGGACAGCGGGTCCCAGAAGCCGCCGACATTGGCGACGATGACCGGCTTGGCATGGCGGCCGAGCTGGCTCCAGGTGAGGATCTCGATCAGCTCCTCCAGCGTGCCGATGCCGCCGGGCAGGGCCACGAAGGCGTCGGAGCGCTCGAACATCTGGTGCTTGCGGGCGTGCATGTCCTCGGTGACGATCAGTTCGTCCAGCCGGGTCAGCTCGCTCTCGGTCGCCTCCATGTCGATGAGGAAGCGCGGGATGATGCCGGTCACGGCGCCGCCTTTGGCGATCACGCCCTCGGCGACCGCGCCCATGATGCCGCGCGTGCCGCCGCCATAGACAAGGCGCATGCCGGCGGCGCCGATCGCCTCGCCAAGACGTCGGCCGCTCTCGAGATATCGGGGATCGCGGCCGGCGGAAGAGCCGCAATAGACGCAGACGGATCGAATCGTGTTCATGGGATCGAAAGTCCGACGCAGGCGCGAAGAGGTCAAGCGGCAAGCGGGGTCTTGGGCAACGCCGCGCGCCCCGTCGCTACGATCCCGGATCGCGGCTGCGCCGGGGAATGCCCCTGAACAGTCTGTCTCGGCGGGGGCGTCTTTTTGCAGTGCAGAAAATCCGTAGTGTACCGGCAGCCCCAGAGGCTTTCTGTCCCAGAGGAGTTTTCATGCGTTTCTTGCTGACCACCGTCGCCGCACTGTGCCTTGCCGGCTCCGTTCATGCGCAGAGCATCGACGTGCCCGCCGGAACCTATGTCGCCGATCCGCTGCACACCAATGTTCTTTGGAAGGTGAAGCATTTCGGCCTGTCGACCTATATCGGCCGGTTCTCGACGATTTCGGCCACGCTGGAGCTGAATTCCGAGGATCCGGCGCAGTCGAGCCTGACCGCGACGATCGACCCGGCCTCGGTGGACACGAACTATCCGGCCGACGACAAGGATTTCGACGCCGAGATCGCCAGCGACATGTTCCTGAACGCGGCGAAGTTCCCCGAGATCACCTTCGTGTCCAAGTCGATCGAGCTGACCGGCGACAACACCGGCACGGTGACCGGCGACCTGACGCTGAACGGCCAGACCCATGAAGAGACGCTGGACGTCACCTTCAACACCGCCCTGAACCCGCATCCGATGTCGCAGAAGCCGGCCGTCGGCTTTTCCGGTGCGATGACCGTGGACCGCACCGAATACGGCATCGAGGCGCTGGCAGGGCCGGTCGCCGCCGAGGTGCTGCTGGAGATCGAGGCGGAATTCGTTCCCCAGTCCTGATCGCCTGAAGGCGGGGCGCTTCCCTGCGTCCCGTCGCCCGCGGCCGCATGATCCCCAAGGTCTGACGCCCCCCGCGAGCCGGGCGGTCGTGCGGCCGTTCGCCGGTCCTCCCGTCATTCCCCTTTTCCCGCCACGGAGCGTCAGATGAGCGTGTCCCCGACAGCCGGCTGGTCCGCGGCCTATACGCGCTACACCAGCGGCGCGATCCTGCTGCACTGGACGATCGCCCTAGCGATCCTGTTCCAACTCGCCGTCGGCCTTGCCATGGTGCATCTCGACGCCATGCCGGACGCGCTGCGCTTTGCACTCTTCCAGTGGCACAAGACGATCGGCATTCTGGTGCTCTGCCTGACGCTGGCGCGGATCGCCTGGCGACTGGTGAACCCGCCGCCGGCGCTGGCGCCGACGACCTCGCGCGCCGAACGGGCGGCGTCCGGCCTGGTCCATCTGGCCTTCTACGCCCTGATGCTGTTCGTGCCCCTGTCGGGCTGGCTGCTGGTCTCGGCGGCTGCGGCAGGCATCCCGACCTATCTCTTCCTCAGCGACAGCCTCGAATGGCCGCATCTTCCGGTGACCGCGCTTCTCCCCGGCATCGACCCCGCCGCGCTCGAGGATGTTCTCGGCTTTGCCCATAAATGGCTGGCGCTGTCGTTTCTCGGGCTTCTGGTCCTGCATGTGGCCGGGGCGCTGAAGCATTCGCTGGTCGATGCGGTTCCGTCCTTCTCGCGCATGCTGCCGCATCACGGCATGGCGCGACCCCAGACCCGCCTGATTGCGATCCCGATCGCGCTGGCGGTGGTGCTGTCCGCGCTCGGCGGCGGGCTTCTGGCCGGCCAGTCCGACGCTCTCGTCGGGGCAGAGGCGACGCGCGCCGAACGCGCGCCGGCAGCGCCCGACGCGGGCCCGGCCGGCGGCGACTGGATCGTCGATCCGGCGCAAAGCCAGCTCGGCTTCGAGACGCGATTTTCGGGCAAGACGCTGACCGGCACCATCGGCGCGTGGCAGGCAGATGTGCGCTTTTCCCCTGAGGCGCTGGATCTGGCCGAGGCCAACATCACCATCGATGCGGCGTCGATCGCCGTCGACAACAGCTTCGTTGCGCTGCAGGTGCAGGGCACGGACGGTTTTGCCAGCGAGACGCACCCGACCGTGACGCTGCAACTCAGCGACTTCCGCGCGGTGGAGACGGGCTATGAAGCCGGCGGCACGCTGACGATCAGGGAAAAGAGCCTGCCGGTGACGGTCCCCTTCCGCTTCGAACAGGACGGCGACGGCACGGCGCATGTGGCCGGGAGCGCGACGGTCGACCGGACCGCCTTCGATCTCGGCGTCGCAAACGATCCGACCGGGCAGTATCTGGACAAGGCCGTGACGATCCGCTTCGAGCTGGTCGCAGTTCCGGCGGGGGCGACGGTCCCCGGCAGCTAGGCGGGGGCGCGGCCTTTGCGGCCTTAGAGAACGCCCGGGAAGCGGGCGTCGATCGCCCGGACAGCGGCGTCGCGCCAAACGGCATCGCGCTCGGATCGCGGCGTGTCGATGTCGTGGATGCCCCGGACCCTTGCCGGCCGCTCGGTCAGGAAGATGATGCGGTCGGAGAGTTCCACCGCCTCGCGCAGATTGTGGGTGACCATCAGCGCCGTCGTCGGGCGGGCCGACCACACTTCCATGAGCAAAGCGCGCAGCCGGTTGGCCGTGGCCTCGTCCAGCGAGACGAAGGGCTCGTCGAGCAGCAGCAGCGCAGGTTCGATGGCGAAGGCGCGAGCCAGAGCCGCCCGGCGGGCAAGACCCAGCGAGAGTTCGCCGGGATAGCGGCCGCGCATGGCCGCAAGGCCCAGCGTCTCGAACAAAGCGTCGAGATCGGCGCCCGCCAGCGCTTCGGGCAGCGCAAGGCGGACATTCTGTTCGACCGTGCGCCAGGGCAGGAGACGCGGTTCCTGGAACACCGCGGCGATGCGGCCGTCGGCGGCGGGCAGGAGCACATGGCCCGTATAGTCCCGGTCGAGCCCGAGAATGATCCGCAGCGTCGTCGTCTTGCCGCAGCCGGACGGGCCGATCAGCGTCGTGAAGCTGCCCGGCGGTGCGGTGAAGGCGACCGCGTCGATCGCGGCAAGCCGGACGCCGTCGATCGTCGTGAACACCTTGTCGCGGATGGCGACGTCAAGCGGGCCGGGCGCGCCAGCGGGTGGCATGGGCTTCGAGGGGTTGGACAAGCAGGAACTCGATCAGGAGCATGATGGCGACGAAGGCCAGGGTGTAGGCGAGGATCGCCGCGACATCGAAGAGCTGGAAATAGAGATGGATCTGGAAGCCGACGCCATTGGAACGGCCGAGAAGCTCGACGACCAGGGCGATCTTCCAGATCAGCGCGATCCCGGAGCGGGACGCCGCGGCGAAATAGGGCTGGAGCTGCGGCAGAACGACGTCGCGCAGGGTCCGCCAGCGTCCGAAGCGGTAGACCGAGGCCATCTCCGAAAGGCCGCGATCCAGCGAGCGGGCGCCCTCGCGCATAGTGACGACGACATTGGGGATCTTGTTGATCGCGATCGCCCCGACCGCCGCGGCCTCGTTCAGCCCGAACCAGATATAGGCAAGGACGATCACCACCAGCGCCGGAATGTTGAGGAACAGGATTAGCCACGGGTCGAAGAAGCGGTCGGCGCGGGCATCCATGCCGAGGCCGACGCCGATAGCCGAGCCGATGATCATGGCGATGGCAAAGGCCGCGGCAACGCGCATCAGCGTCATGGCGAGATGGTAGAAAAGTTCGCCGGTGACGGCATCGCGCCAGAAGGCGTCGAACACGGCAGGCGGCGTCGGCAGGACGCGGCTGTCGGCGATGACCGCCGCGATCCACCAGGCGGCCAGAAGTCCGAGCAGCGACAGCGTCGTCACCAGCGCCGGCGCGATGCCGGCCGAGGGCCTGCCGCGACCGCCGGAGGCTACGTCAGGAGCCATTCCCGTCGCCGGTCCAGTAGGTGCCCTCCACGAGCGTGTCCGAGGGGCCGACCAGCTTCGATCCGCCGATCTCGGCCAGGACCTCGTAGAGCCTGGCGGTGTCGACGGCCTCGTCGGCGCCGCTGCGGCCGGGGATGCCCTCGCGGTAGCGATCGCGGAGAATCCGGAAGGTCGCGTCGTCTTCGGCCTTCATCAGCGGTTTGAGCGCGTCCCAGGCGTCGTCGGAGGTCGCAAGCAGCTGCTTGGTCGCCTTGTCGGCGGCGACGAAGCCCTCGACCGCCTTCGGATGGTCCTTCGCAAAGGCCTCGCTGAACACCCAGCCGATCGCCGCGACCGGTCCGGCGGTGCCCATGGCGATCGCCGCGTCGGTGCCGGAGATCAGCGTGCGGAAGCCCTGCGCCTCCAGCCGGGCGGCATAGTGCCAGTAATTGAGGACGGCATCGAGCTCGCCGGTCCGGGCCTTTTCGGCCAGGAGCGGCGGCGCGCCATAGGCAATGTCGTTTTCGGCCGCGAGGTCGGTGCCATGGTCCTTTTTCGCGAGCGCCTGGATCAGCAGCCAGTTCTTGTCCAGAGGTCCGCCGGCGACGCCGATGGTCCTGCCGGTCAGGTCGCCCAGGTCGGCGACGGGGCTGTCGCCCGGCACCATCAGCGAACCGACCGAGGTGGAGTAGGGGACGAAGGTGAAGTCGGCGCCGGTCGCCCGCTGGCGCGACACCCACAGCCAGTCGGAGACAATCATGTCGACCGAGCCGGCCTGCAGCGCCACGGCCGAGGCATCCTCGCCGGCGAAGGGCACGATCTCGACATCGACGCCGTTGGCGGCGTCGAGCCCGGCGCGCTTCATGGCGTCGAGTTCCCAGTTGACCGTGCCGTATTTCAGAACGCCGATCCGAACCGGCGCGTGTGCCGTGTCGTCCTCGGCGGCCGCGAAACCGGTCCACAGCGCCAGAGCCAGTGCGGCGCAGAGCGTCGCCCGAATCCATCGCATGAACGATCCTCCCATGATCCTTCGCGTGCCCGGCTTCATCTAGCGCGTCCGGGTGCGGCCCGTCACGCCCTATCGCACAACGGGAATTTCTCCCGTCAGGAGCGGGCGTCGATAGCCTCGGCGATCTCGTCGGCCATCTTCAGGAGACGGATGATCACCGGCACGGCCAGCGCAATCATGCTGCGGTCCTGGCCGCGGGCGCGCTGGGCCTCGCGCACCTCCTCGACGATCGCGGCGACGGCGGGAATGAAACGGATGGCAAGCGAGATGGCGAGGCCGACCTTCGCCACATCGACGCCCAGCCTCGCCAATGGCGACAGTGCCCATTCGATGACCGCAACGAGCTCGGCGGTGCGCGTGGTCAGAGTAACGAGCGATGCGGCAAGGATCAGCGTGGCGAAGCGCAGGACGAGCAGCAGGGCTGCGTCGAGCCCGACCAGCCAGAGCTGGACCGCGAAGAGAATGCCGAGAATCCACAGGGCCGGACGGATCTGGGCAAAGGCGACGCGGGCCGGAATGCGCGCCAGCCCGTGGGCGGCTATGGTCAGAACGAGAGCCGCGGCCGCGAGCCGGGGATCGGCAATGGCGAAGAGCAGCGTGCCGAGGCCGAGCAGCGCCGCGAGCTTGCTGCCGGCGCGGGCACGGTGGACCGGACTGGTCCCGGGCCGGTAAAGCCCGGCGATCATCCTGCGATGGCCCGGTAGGCGGCCACCGCCTCGGCCGGTGCCGCATCGGCAACGAGACGGCCGGCCTCGAAGACGAGCACCCGGTCGAAGCCGGCGATCAGGTCGAGATCGTGGGTAACGAAGACGACATGCTGATCCAGCGCCGCGACCGCGTCCATGACACGGCGGGTGTTGCGCAGATCGAGCAGCGTCGTCGGCTCGTCCATGACCAGCCAGCGCGGCGCCATCGCCATGACGCCGGCCAGCGCCAGCATCTGGCGTTCGCCGCCGGACAGTTCATGGGCGAGGCGGTCCTCCATGCCGGTCAGGCCGAAGCGGTCAAGCGTTGCGGCGACCCGGGCGGCGATCGCCGGCTTGTCCAGCCCGCGCCCCTTCAGGCCGAAGGCTATATCCTCGGCGACGGTCGGATAGACGATCTGGTTGTCCGGATTCTGGAAGACGAAGCCGACGAGTTGGCGCACCTCCTTGCCGCTCGACCTCGTGTCGAGACCGTCGACGGTGACGCTGCCTTCGCTCGGCAGGACCAGCCCGTTGAGCAGGCGCGCGAAGGTGCTCTTGCCGGAGCCGTTGGCGCCGACAATGGCGATCCGGCGTTCGGTGAGGGTGAGGTCCAGATCCGACAGGACGCGGCGGCCGCCGCGTTCGGCGGCGACGCCGGTCAGGGCGATCACGAGGCGGCCATCCGCATGTTGCCGGTCAAGCCGAGCGGGCGGAGGCCCGGGGCGCGATCAGCGGATAGGCGCGGCGCACGGCGATGATCACCGCCGCGGCGACGCCGGCCTTGATCAGGTCGCCCGGGATGAAGGCGACGGCCGAGCCGATGAAGGCTTCGACGAGGCCCATGCCCGACATCGCCGCATACCAGGGAATGCCGACCAGATAGATGATGCCGATGCCGCCGATGACCGCAATGACGAAGGCGAGCGGGAATGACAGGCGGTTCCAGAACCGCTCGGTCAGCCAGCCAATGACGAAGGTTGCGGCGAGCCAGCCATAGATGAAGCCCGACCACGGGCCGACGAAGGGCGCGAGGCCACCGCGGCCGCCGGACAGGAGCGGCAGGCCGACTGCGACGAGGGCGAGGAAGAGCAGCATCGACAAGGTGCCGCGCTTGGCGCCGAGAATGCCGCCCATCAGCATCGGGCCCATGGACTGGGCGGTGATCGGAATGCCGAGCGCCGGGATCATCAGGGGCGGAAACACGCCGAGCACCGCCATCAGGGCGGCGAACAGGGCGATATAGACGATGTCCTTGGTGGCCATGGCGAATCTCTTGCGGGATGTTGTGAGCGGCAGCCGGATGCGGCGCCGTTTCGGCTGACGACAGACCGGATCGCGGGGCAAAGGTCAACGGGGCAGGCGCATCCCATTGCTTAGCTGCGCGGCGGACCGCGGTCAGGCGGCGCCGATGTCGGTCCGGGCAAAGTCGTTGCCCTTGTAGAGTAGCGGCACGTCGAAATGCTTGGCGCAGGCATAGGCGAAGCAATCGCCGAAATTCAGCGCCGCCGGATGCCGGCCCTTGCCGTATCGCGCATAGGCGTCGATGGCGATCGCGGCGGTTTCGGGCTCGATCGCGACGATCCGGACCGACTGATCGCCGAGGAACTCGTCGATCATCCGCCGGGCAATCTGTGGATCGACCTCGCGGATACGCGACAGCGCGATCGATGCTTCCCAGATGGCCAGAGCGGACGTCAACCGGCGGTCATCCCGATCCATGCGCGCACTCAGTTGCACGGCATCGGCTTCGCCCGCCAGAATCGCGCAGATTGCCGAGGCATCGATGAACATCAGTCCTCGTAGAGACTGTCAATCCATTCCTCGGTGACGGGCAGCCCATGACCTCCAGATGGATATTTCTCGCGCAATGCGGCGGCCTGATCGAGGATCCGCCGCGCTCCCGGCGTCAGATGCTCCGCATCCGAACCGGGGCTTGGTTTCGGCTTGTGGCGCGCAAGGGCGGCGGCGAGGGCGCGCCGGACGGCTTCGGTCTTGGTCGTATGGGTCAGCGCGGCGAGTTTTTCGGCGAGTTCGCCGACTTCCGGGTCTTTCACATAGAGCGGCATGATCGTGCTCCGATCCATGGGGATATCCCTAACTTAATATCGGGATATCCGCGTGTCCAGCGACGCGTCGAACGGGCTCAGCTCAGGGTCCGCTTCACCGCATCGGCCCAGCCGGCGAGCTTGCGGCCGCGGGTGACGGCATCCATGCGCGGCTCGAAGCGGCGTTCGAGGTTCCAGCGTTCGGCGAAGCCGGCCATGTCGGGCCACACGCCGGCCTTCTGTCCGGCGACCCAGGCGGCGCCGAGGGCTGTGGTTTCCAGAACGACCGGACGGTCGACAGGTGCGTCGAGAATGTCGGCAAGGCGCTGCATCGTCCAGTCGGAGGCGACCATGCCGCCGTCGACGCGCAGGATGGTGTCGGAGGCGCCGGTCCAGTCCTTCTTCATGGCGGACAACAGGTCGGCGGTCTGGAAGCAGACGGATTCGAGGGCGGCGCGGGCGAGTTCGTTGGGGCCGGTCTTGCGGGTCAGGCCGTAGATCGCGCCGCGCGCTTCCGCGTCCCACCAGGGCGCGCCGAGGCCGGTGAAGGCCGGCACCATGTAGACCTCCTGGGCGTCGTCGGCGGCCCCCGCCATCGGGCCGGTGCGGTCGGCGCGGTCGACGAGGCCGAGCCCGTCGCGCAGCCATTGCACCGCGGCGCCGGCCACGAAGATCGAGCCCTCGAGGCCGAAGGTGGTGCGGCCGGCCAGCCGATAGGCGATCGTCGTCAGGAGCCGGTTGGAGGAGGGCACCTTGGTGTCGCCGGTGTTGAGCACCGCGAAGCAGCCGGTGCCGTAGGTCGATTTCAGCATGCCGGGCTGGAAGCAGGCCTGGCCGAGGGTCGCGGCATGCTGGTCGCCGGCCATGCCGCAGATCGGGATGGCGGCGCCGAAGAGGCCGGGGTCGGTGGTGCCGAAGGCGGCATCGCAATCCTTGACCTCGGGCAGCAGCGCGCGCGGCACCCTGAGGAGCCGCAGGAGGTCGTCGTCCCAGTCATGCGCCTCGATGTCGAAGAGCATGGTGCGGCAGGCATTGGTGGCGTCGCTGGCATGGACGCGGCCGCCGGTCAGCCGCCACAGGAGGAAGCTGTCGACGGTGCCGAAGGCGAGCCTGCCGGCCTCGGCCCGGGCTCTGGCGCCCTCCACATTGTCGAGCAGCCAGGCGATCTTGGTGCCGGCGAAATAGGGGTCGATCAGGAGCCCGGTCTTGCGGGTGATCTCCGGCTCGTGGCCGTCGGCGACCAGCTTGCGGCAGAATTCGGCGGTGCGGCGGTCCTGCCAGACAATGGCGTTGTGGATCGGCTTGCCGGTGTCGCGATCCCAGATCAGCGTGGTCTCGCGCTGGTTGGTGATGCCGATGGTGGCGATGTCGGAGGCCGACAGCGAGGCGTCGGCGAGCGCGGTGCGGATGGTGGCGAGCGTCGAGGACCAGATGTCCTCGGGATCGTGCTCGACCCAGCCCGAATGGGGGAAATGCTGCGGGAATTCCTGCTGGCCGAGGCCGCGAATATGGAAGCCGTCGTCGAAGACGATCGCACGGGTCGACGTCGTGCCCTGGTCGATGGCGAGAACGTATCCGGACATGCCGTCCCCTTCTGGATGCTGGTGTTCGCGATGGCAGAAGGCCGGGGCTGACCCCGGCCTTCGTTTCTCAGATGTCAGACGCTCACTTGGACGCGTTGGCGTCGGCCCAGCTCTTCACCAGCTCGTCGTAATTGACGGTGATCGGCTGTTCCTTCTCGTCTTCTTTCTTGGGCTGGGGTGCCAGCGTGCCGTTGGCCTTGGCCTGCTCCACCCAGTACTCCATGTCCTGCTCTTCGTTGAGCTTGGGACCGATGTCGCCCTGGATGCCGGCGCGCTCGATGCGCTCCATCACCTTTTCCTGCTCGGCGCAGAGGGAGTCCATCGCTTCCTGGGCCGACTTGGCGCCCGAGGACGCGTCGCCGATCGCCTGCCACCAGAGCTGTGCCAGCTTCGGGTAGTCCGGCACGTTGGTGCCGGTCGGCGACCACTGCTTGCGGGCCGGCGAGCGGTAGAACTCGATGAGACCGCCGAGTTCGGGAGCCCGCTCGGTGAAGCTCTCGTCGCGGATGGTCGATTCGCGCACGAAGGTCAGACCCTCATGAGCCTTCTTCACGTCGACGGTCTTGGAGCCGACGAACTGGGCGTAGAGCCAGGCAGCCTGGGCGCGGTCGACCGGGGTCGACTTCATCAGCGTCCACGAGCCCACGTCCTGGTAGCCGAGCTTCATGCCGTCGACCCAGTAGACGCCGTGCGGCGAGGGTGCCATGCGCCATTTCGGCGTGCCGTCCTCGTTGACCACCGGCAGGCCTTCCTTGACCGCATCGGCGGTGAAGGCGGTGTACCAGAAGATCTGCTGGGCGATGGCGCCCTGGGCCGGGACCGGACCGGATTCGGAGAAGGTCATGCCCTGGGCCTCCGGCGGGGCATAGGCCTTCAGCCAGTCGAGATACTTCTCGATGGCGTAGACCGAGGCCGGGCCGTTGGTGTCGCCGCCGCGCGCGACGCAGGAGCCGGTCGGCTGGCTCTGCTCGTTGACGCGGATGCCCCATTCGTCGACCGGCACGCCGTTCGGGATGCCCTTGTCGCCATTGCCGGCCATGGACAGCCAGGCGTCGGTGAAGCGCCAGCCGAGCGACGGGTCCTTCTTGCCGTAGTCCATGTGGCCATAGACCTTCTTCCCGTCGATCTCGCGACCGGTGAAGAATTCGGCGATGTCCTCATAGGCCGACCAGTTGACCGGCACGCCGAGCTCGTAGCCGTACTTCTCCTGGAAGTCGGCCTTGTTCTTCTCGTCGTTGAACCAATCGTAGCGGAACCAGTAGAGGTTGGCGAACTGTTGGTCGGGAAGCTGATAGAGCTTGCCGTCCGGCGCGGTGGTGAAGGATGTGCCGATATAGTCGTCGAGGTCGAGGCCCGGATTGGTGACCTCCTTGCCTTCGCCTTCCATCCAGTCGGTCAGGTTGCGGACCTGCTGGTAGCGCCAATGGGTGCCGATCAGGTCGGAATCGTTGATGTAGGCGTCGTAGATGTTCTCGCCCGACTGCATCTGCGTCTGCAGCTTCTCGACGACGTCGCCCTCGCCGATCAGGTCGTGGCTGACCTTGATGCCGGTGATGGCGGTGAAGGCCGGGGCCAGCACCTTGGACTCGTATTCATGGGTGGTGATGGTCTCGGAGACGACCTTGATCTCCATGCCCTGATAGGGCTTCGCCGCGTCGATGAACCACTGCAGCTCCTTCTCCTGTTCCTCCCGGGACAGGGTGGAGAGGTCGCCGATCTCGGCGTCGAGGAACTTCTTGGCCGCGTCCATGTCGGCGGCCGCAGGACCCGTGGCGAGGGCGATCGCCAGGGTGGCGGCCGTTCCCATCAGATATCGTTTCATCATGTCGAATGTCCTCCCAGTGTGTGCCGGTGCGTGCGATGGGCATGTCCGCGTCGACCGGCGACGACGCGGGGTGGCCCGGTTCCGACCCGTCAGACGAGCCGGAAAACCAGAACGAAGAAGACGGCGCAGAGGCCGAGGGCGTACCAGAGCGGCAGGTCGACGCCCCACAGCCAGCCGAGGCAGATGAAGGCCGAGCCGAGCAGCGACACGAACAGCCGGTCGCCGCGGGTGGTCTCGAAGCGCAGGATGCCGACGCGGGGATTGCCACCGGGCGACACCTTCTCCCAGACGCCCATCAGGGCGATGATGGCGAAGATCGCGATGAAGAAGGTGGCGGTCGGCCAGGTCCAGGCCATCCAGGACAGGTCGATCATCGGCAGGCCTCCGTCTTGGCTGTCGGTGCGGTGACGCGCATCACACCCTCCCCAGGGCGAAGCCCTTGGCGATGTAGTTGCGCACGAACCAGATCACGATCGCGCCGGGAATGATGGTCAGGGCGCCGGCTGCGGCGAGCACGCCCCAGTCGAGGCCGGAGGCGGAGACCGTGCGCGTCATGATCGCCGAGATCGGCTTGGCGTCGGTCACCGTCAGGGTGCGGGCGATCAGCAGCTCGACCCAGGAGAACATGAAGCAGAAGAAGGCCGCGACCCCGATGCCGCTGGCGATCAGCGGGGTGAAGATCTTGAAGAAGAAGCGCGGGAAGGAATAGCCGTCGATATAGGCGGTCTCGTCGATCTCTTTCGGCACGCCGGACATGAAGCCTTCCAGGATCCACACCGCCAGCGGCACGTTGAACAGGCAGTGGGCGAGCGCCACGGCGATATGCGTGTCGATCAGGCCGAAGGCCGAATAAAGCTGGAAGAAGGGCAGGGCGAACACCGCCGGCGGCGCCATGCGGTTGGTCAGGAGCCAGAAGAACAGGTGCTTGTCGCCCAGGAAGCGGAAGCGCGAGAAGGCGTAGGCCGCCGGCAGCGCCACCGAGACCGAGATCACCATGTTCAGAACGACATAGATGATCGAGTTGATGTAGCCGTTGTACCAGGACGGGTCGGTCAGGATGACCGTGTAATTGCGCAGGGTCGGGTTTTCCGGCAGCAGCGTCAGACCGCTCAGGATCTCCTGATTGGTCTTGAAGCTCATGTTGACAAGCCAGTAGATCGGCAGCAGCAGGAAGACGATGTAGAGGATCGGGATCAGCGCCTTCCAGCGGAAGCCGCCGGATGCCTTGCGGCTGCGCCGGGCGATCGCCTCGCCGGACCGGCCGGTCGGCGGCACGGCGCCGGCGCCCGGAGCCTCGACGACGTCGCGGTTTGCCGTGGTGTCAGTCATTGTCGCCTCCCTTCATCGGGCGCTCGGTGCCGACATTGGTCATGATGGTGTAGAAGACCCAGGACAGCGCCAGGATGATCAGGAAGTAGATCAGGCTCATCGCCGCCGCCTCGCCGAGGTTGAACTGGCCCAGCGCCAGCTTCACCAGGTCGATGGACAGGAAGGTCGTGGCGTTGCCCGGTCCGCCGCCGGTGACGACGAAAGGCTCGGTGTAGATCATGAACGAATCCATGAAGCGCAGGAGCACGGCGATCAGCAGCACGCGGCCCATCTTGGGCAGCTGGATGAAGCGGAACACCGCCCAGCGCGAGGCGCCGTCGATCTTGGCGGCCTGGTAGTAGGCGTCGGGGATCGAGACGAGGCCGGCGTAGCACAGGAGGACGACGAGGCTCGTCCAGTGCCAGACATCCATGATGATGACCGTGACCCAGGCGTCGAACGGGTCCTGGACGTAATTGTAGTCGAGGCCGAGCGAGGCGAGGGTGTAGCCGAACAGGCCGATGTCGGTGCGCGCGAAGACCTGCCAGATCGTGCCGACGACGTTCCAGGGGATCAGCAGCGGCAGCGCCATCAGGACGAGGCAGACCGGCACCCAGATACCCTTGCGGGGCATGGCCAGCGCCACCAGGATGCCGAGCGGCACCTCGATGGTCAGGATGATGGCCGAGAAGGCGAGGTTGCGGATCAGGGCGTCGTGGAAGCGCGCCGAGGTCAGCACCTCCTCGAACCAGTCGGTGCCGTACCAGAAGAACTGGTTGTTTCCGAAGGTGTCCTGCACCGCGTAATTGACCACGGTCATCAGCGGGATCACGGCGGAGAAGGCGACCAGCACCAGCACCGGCATGACCATGAACCAGGCTTTGTTGTTCCAGGTCTTGTCCATGTGCGTTCTCCCTAGACCCGTCCGACCAGCCGGGAATCGGCATAGAGATTGAGCGCGTCGGGCGCGAAGCGCATGGCCGCGTCGGTGGGGATGGCGACGCCTTCACGCACGATGGCACTCAGCGGATGCTCGCCGAGCCGGGCCCGCACGATGCGCTCCGATCCCACGTCCTCGACCTTGTCGATGGTCACCGGCACGGCGTCGCCGTCGCCGCGGTCGACGATGGTGACGAATTCCGGCCGGATGCCGAGTTCGGTCTTCGCCCCGGCGGCGTAGGCCGCGCGGCCGCCCGGCAGGGCGATGCGCATGTCGGAGACCATCGCGTCGCTGCCGTCGATCCGGCAGGGCAGGACGTTCATGCCCGGCGAGCCGATGAAATAGCCGACGAAGGTATGCTGGGGCCGCTCGAACAGTTCCTCGGGCGTGCCGATCTGCACGACCTCGCCCTCGTACATGACGACCACCTTGTCGGCGAAGGTGAGGGCCTCGGTCTGGTCATGGGTGACGTAGACCATGGTCATCGCGAATTCGCGGTGGAGCTGCTTCAACTCGGAGCGAAGCTGCCACTTCATGTGCGGGTCGATGACGGTCAGCGGCTCGTCGAAGAGGATGGCGTTGACGTCGGAGCGCACCAGGCCACGGCCGAGCGAGATCTTCTGCTTCTCGTCGGCGGTCAGGCCGCGGGCCTTGCGATCGGCCTTCGCCTCGAGGCCGATGCGGCCGATCATGTCCTCGACGCGGGTCTTGATCTCGGCGGCCGGCACCTTCCGGTTCTTCAGCGGGAAGGCGAGGTTCTCGCGCACCGTCATGGTGTCGTAGATGACCGGGAACTGGAACACCTGGGCGATGTTGCGCGCCTCGGGCGTCAGCATGGTCACGTCGTCTTCGCCGAACAGGACGCTGCCCTCGGACGGGGTCAGCAGGCCGGAGATGATGTTGAGCAGCGTGGTCTTGCCGCAGCCCGACGGCCCGAGCAGCGCATAGGCGCCGCCGTCGTCGAAGGTGTGGTGAACCTCGCGCAGGGCGTAGATGTCGGCCGCGGCGAGGGCCGGCGAATAGGCGTGGCGGATATGGTCGAGGCGGATGCGGGCCATGGCGTTCTCCTCAGGCCGCGTGTCGGGCGGGCGCCACGACGGCGTTGCCCGCTTCGTCGAAGACGAGAAGGCTGGCGGGGTCGAAGGACAGGCGGATGGTCTCGCCGGTCTCGTGACGGCGCACGCCGTGGACGAGGGCGATGATCCGGTCCTCGCCGACCTCGGCGTGAATGTAGGTTTCCGAGCCTGTGACCTCGGTCAGGCTGATCACCGCCGGAAAGACGGTGCCGGTGGTGTCGCCGGTCTCGACGGTGAGGTGATGGGGCCGGATGCCACCGAGATAGCGGCCGTCCGGCAGGCCGGCCTGGCTTGGCGCGGCCTCGAAGACGACGCCGTTGGGCGAGGTGAAGCGGCTGCCGGCCTTGGTGAAGGCCATGACGTTGAGCGGCGGATCGGAGAAGGTGCGCGCGGTCAGGAGATCATGGGGCTGGCGATAGACGTCGGGCGTCTCGCCGAACTGTGTGACGCGGCCCTTGGAGAGGGTCGCGGTGCGCCCGCCCAGAAGCAGCGCCTCGTGGGGCTCGGTGGTGGCGTAGACGAAGATCGCGCCGGTCTCGGCGAAGATCTTCGGCAGTTCCTCGCGCAGTTCCTCGCGCAGCTTGTAGTCGAGATTGGCCAGCGGCTCGTCGAGGAGCACCAGTTCGGCATTCTTGACGAGCGCGCGGGCGAGCGCGGTGCGCTGCTGCTGGCCGCCGGAGAGGTTGAGCGGCGTGCGGTCGAGGAAGGGCGTCAGCTTCATCAGCGCCGCGGCCTTCTGGACCGCGGCCTCGATCTCGGCCGCCGACTTGCCGGCGATGCGCATCGGCGAGGCGATGTTCTCGTAGACCGTCAGGGTCGGGTAGTTGATGAACTGCTGGTAGACCATGGCCACGTTGCGCTTGCGCACGGGCACGCCGGTCACGTCCTTGCCGTCCATGACGACGCGACCAGACGTCGGCGCGTCGAGGCCGGCCATCAGCCGCATCAGGCTGGTCTTGCCGGCCAGCGTCGGCCCGAGCAGCACGTTGAGCGAGCCGCGGTCGAGGGTCAGCGAGACGTCTATGATGTGCTTTTCGCCGCCGACGCTGCGGCTGACGTTCTGCAATTCGAGCAATGTGTCCTCCCAGACGCGCCGGTTCTATTCGGCGGCCGTCCTCCGTTCATTCTGTCGCTGCGTCACATATTGCGCCAGTGCGTCCGTCTCGTCGGCCCTGAAGCGCAGGCCGAGCTTGGTGCGGCGCCACAGGATGTCCTCTGCCGTGCGGGCCCATTCCTCCGCGATCAGCCAGTCGATCTCGGCCTGGTAGAGACCGTGCCCGAAATCCCGGCCAAGTGCACCGGTCCTGGCGAATCTCGCCGCGTCGGTGCCGTAGGAGCGGACGAGCCGGTGGATCGTCGCCGCGTCGAGTTTGGGCGCGGCCTGGCGCAGTGCCGCCTCCAGCGCGCCGACGCCGTCGACGGCGAAATCGCCGCCCGGCAGCGGCTCGTCGCCGGTCCAGCTCTTGCCCTTGGATCCGAGATGATGGGCGATCTTGCCGAGCACTTCTTCCGACAGGACGCGGTAGGTGGTGATCTTGCCGCCGAAGCAGTTGAGGACCGGCGCCTCGCCATTCTCGCCCTCGACCTTCAGGACGTAGTCGCGGGTGGCTTCCTGCGCCTTGGAGGCACCGTCGTCGAAGAGCGGGCGCACGCCGGAATAGGTCCAGACGATGTCCTCGGCGACGACCGGCCTGGCGAAATACTCGCTGGCGGCCGACAGGAGATAGTCGATCTCGCCTTGGCTGATCGCCACCTGCGACGGGTCGCCTTCATAGTCCTGGTCGGTGGTGCCGACGAGGGTGAAGTCGTCCTCGTAGGGGATGGTGAAGATGATCCGCCCGTCGGCGTTCTGGAAGATGTAGGCGCGGTCGTGGTCGTAGAGCTTGCGCGTGACGATGTGCGAGCCCTGGACGAGGCGGATGTGGTTGGCGCCGTTGCGGCCCATGGCGTTCTGGATGATGGCGTCGACCCAGGGGCCGCCGACATTGACCAGGAAGCGCGCGGTGACGGAGCGGACCGCGCCGGTCTCCTGATCGTGGAGGGCGATGACCCAGCCGTCCTTTTCACGCCGCGCCTCGGTCACCTTGGTGCGGACCATGATGTCGGCACCGCGCGCCGCCGCGTCGCGGGCGTTGAGGACGACGAGGCGGGCGTCGTCGACGCGGGCGTCGGAATATTCGAAGCCCTTCTGGAAATCGTCCTTCAGCGGCGCGCCCAGCGGCCCGTCGAGATCGACGGTGGTCGTCGCCTTCAGCTTCCGCCGGCCGCCGATATGGTCGTAGAGGAACAGGCCGAGGCGCAGGAGCCAGGCCGGGCGCAGGCCGTCGTGATGGGGCAGGACGAAGCGCAGCGGCCGGATGATGTGCGGCGCGATGCTCCACAGCACCTCGCGCTCCATCAGGGCGTGGCGCACGAGGCTGAATTCATAGTGTTCGAGATAGCGCAGGCCGCCATGCACCAGCTTGGTCGACCAGGAGGACGTGCCGGAGGCGAGATCGTTCATCTCGGCGAGCCCGACACGGTAGCCGCGGCCGACGGCGTCGCGGGCAATGCCGCAGCCGTTGATTCCACCACCGATGATGAAAACGTCGTAATCCAGAAGAGCCTCCCCAGGCTTCGCACCGCAACATTCGAGGTTGCGATTGCGAATGTGAGGAGGCTATTACGAAACCAAACCGAACGTCAAACGAAAACTACTCGGCGACGTCGGCTTTGGTCGCATCGCGCCGGCCGGCCTCGATCAGACGGACCTCGCGCTCTTGGCAGATCCGCCGGATTCCGTCGGGCGCGACGTCGGTGACGAAGGTGTGGACCTGGTCTAGATGGCCGATCCGCACCGGCGCGCTGCGCTCGAACTTGGACGAATCCGCCGCCAGGATGACGTGGCGCGCATTGGAGATGATCGCCTGGGCGACGCGCACCTCGCGATAGTCGAAATCCAGGAGCGAGCCGTCGGGATCGATGGCCGAGACGCCGATGACGGCGAAATCGACCCGGAACTGGCGGATGAAATCCACCGCCGCCTCGCCGACGATGCCGCCATCGGAGCGACGCACGACGCCGCCGGCGATCACCACCTCGATCTCCGGATAGGGCCGCATGACGGTGGCGACGTTGATGTTGTTGGTGATGACCATCAGGCCGGCATGGCGCAGCAGCGCGCGCGCGACGGCCTCGGTCGTGGTGCCGATATTGACGAAGAGCGAGGCGCGGTCCGGCACGAGATCGGCAACCGCCCGGCCGATCGCGCCCTTCTCGTCGGCCGCGATGGTGCGGCGGGCGTCGTAGCCGACATTCTCGACGCCGGAAGACAGCACCGCACCGCCATGGACGCGGGCCAGAAGTCGCTGATCGCAAAGGTCGTTCAGGTCCTTGCGGATGGTCTGGACCGACACGTCGTAGCGGGCCGCCAGTTCCTCCACCGAGACGCGGCCGCTGCGCTTGGCACTCTCGAGTATCTGTGTCTGTCGGTCCGACAGCATGGTTCACTCCTCCCGTGACGGAGCGATCATGGGCAAAACGAAACCGAAGCGCAAGAAACGAAAGTGGAGCCGATGGCCGGCCATTATTGCGAGCCAGAGCCAGTCGGCGGCGTGCCGACCGGCCGGCGTCCCGAGGCCGTCAGATGGCGGTGCGGTCGGCCTCGGCGAGGTAGATCTCGCGCAGGCGCCTGGCGATCGGGCCGGGCGCACCGCTGCCGACGGGCTGCCCGTCGATCTCGACCACCGGCATGACGAAGGTGGAGGCGGAGGTGACGAAGGCCTCGCTGGCGTTTTTCGCCTCGTCCAGGGTGAAGCTGCGCTCCTCGACCCTGACGCCGTCGTCCGCCGCCAGCTTCAGCACCGCGGCGCGGGTGATGCCGTGCAGGATCGAATGCGACAGGTCGCGGGTGATCAGCGTGCCGTCGGCGGTGACGATATGGGCGTTGTTGGACGAGCCCTCGGTGACGATGCCGTCCTCGACCAGCCAGGCGTCGTCGGCGCCCTTGGCCTTGGCTTCCATCTTGGCCATGGACGGATAGAGCAGTTGCACCGTCTTGATGTCGCGGCGGGCCCAGCGCAGGTCGGGCACCGAGGCGATCCGGATGCCGGTGCGCGCCGCCGGCTTGTCGCGCAGAACCATGGCCTGGGTGAACAGGACGAGGGACGGCGCCGTGTCCTTCGGCGGGAACAGGAAGTCGCGATCGGCGGCGCCGCGGGTCACCTGCATGTAGATCAGTCCCTCGTCGAGGCCGTTGCGGGCGACCAGTTCGCGGTGGATCGTCAGCAATTCGTCCTCGCTGGCCGGCGAGGGCATGTCGAGTTCGCCGAGCGAGCGCGCCAGCCGCTTCATGTGCGGGCCGAAATCGACCAGCTTGCCGGACAGGACGGTGGTGACCTCGTAGACGCCGTCGGCAAACAGAAAGCCGCGGTCGAAGACCGAGATCGTCGCCTCTTCCTCGGGAACGTAGGCGCCATTGACGTAAACGGTACGGGACATGCCGGACTCCTGTGACAGATCGCTGCCGTGCATACGACGTGGCGCGGCCGGGTGGAAGACGAGGGGGAAAGATCGCGCCCGGGGGTCATTTCCGGCTTTCGCCGGGGAACGCGCGGGGCTACGGCAATAGATCACATCCCAAGGGGCGAGGCGCCGCATCTGAGCGGCCCCGTCCCGCAACGCATGGAGGAATGCTTGGATATCGGAACGACGACACCGGCGATCGTGACCGGCGCAGGCTCGGGTCTCGGGCGCGGCACGGCTCGCGCACTGGCCGCCAAGGGGGCCAAGGTCGCGGTGCTGGACCTCAACGAGGAGGCCGGGCAGGCGGTCGCGGACGAAATCGGCGGCGTCTTCGTGCGCTGCGACGTGTCCGATTCCGAATCGGTCCGGCAGGCGCTGGCGCTGGCCGTCGAGGCGATCGGCACGCCGCGCATCCTGGTCAATTGCGCGGGCATCGTGGCGGGTCGCAAGACGATCTCGCGCGGCGCGGCGCATGATCCGGCGCTGTTCCAGAAGGTGATCGCGGTCAATCTCATCGGCTCCTTCAACATGGCGTCGCAGGTGGCGCAGCTGATGTCCGAGGGCGACCCGCTCAACGCCGATGGCGAGCGCGGCCTGATCGTCTCGACCTCGTCAGTCGCCGCCTTCGACGGCCAGATCGGCCAGCTCGCCTATTCGGCCTCCAAGGCGGCGATCGCCGGCATGACGCTGCCGATGGCCCGGGATCTCGCGCAGACCGGCATCCGGGTGATGACCATCGCGCCAGGCATCTTCGAGACGCCGATGCTGGCCGGTATGCCGGAAGAGGTGCAGGCCTCGCTGGCGGCCGCGGTGCCGTTCCCGTCGCGTCTCGGTACCGCCGAGGAATACGCCAGGCTGGTCGTCCACATCGCCGAGAATGCAATGCTCAACGGCGAGACGATCCGCCTCGACGGCGCCATCCGCATGGCCCCGAAATAAGCACCGCGATCGCGGCGGCCGGGTTGCCGAAGACGGCAGCCCGGACCGTCGCCCCATGTCGCAGAGCCGAGAGCGGGCAGGGCCCCGCAAGAGGAGGACAGATGAGCGAAGACAAGGTCGTACTCACCAGCCGGGAGGGCCGCGTCGCGATCCTCACCCTGAACCGGCCGAAGGCGCTGAATGCGCTGAATTCCGAGGTCATGCGCGAGATCGTCCGGCTGACCGCCGAGCTCGACCGCGACCCCGGCGTCGGCGCGATCCTGATCACCGGTTCGGAAAAGGCCTTCGCGGCCGGCGCCGACATCAAGGAGATGGAAGACCGCACGGTCATGGAGATGATGCTCGCCGACTGGTTCTCCGACTGGGAGATGCTGGAGCGGGTGCGCACGCCGATGGTCGCGGCGGTGTCCGGCTTCGCGCTGGGCGGCGGCTGCGAACTGGCGATGATGTGCGACCTGATCATCGCGTCCGACACGGCGAAGTTCGGCCAGCCGGAGATCAAGCTCGGCGTCATTCCCGGCATGGGCGGCTCGCAGCGCCTGACCCGCGCCGTCGGCAAGTACAAGGCGATGGACATGATCCTCACCGGCCGGATGGTCGAGGCCGAGGAAGCCGAGCGGATGGGGCTGGTGTCGCGGCTCGTGCCCGCCGCCTCGCTGATGGAGGAGGCGATGGCCGCCGCGCGGACCATTGCGGAGTTCTCCAAGCCGGCGACCATCACCGCCAAGGAAGCCACCAACCGGTCGTTTGAGGTGGGGCTGCGCGAGGGGCTCTTGCACGAGCGCCGCACCTTCCATGCGCTGTTCGCCGGCTCAGACCAGAAGGAAGGCATGTCCGCCTTCCGCGAAAAGCGCGCCGCCGTGTTCAAGCACGGGCAGGACTGACAACGGACTGCCGGCTGGCCATGCCCAGACGCATGGCCGGCAGGTGCCGGGACGGGCAGGGTGCTATCCGCGAGCCGAGCCCCGCGCCGCCACAACGAAGAAGGCCCCGGCGCAATGCACCGGGGCCTTCGTCATGTCGGGATGCGGCGTCTGCCGCGCCCTGATGCTTACTGGGCGGCGCCGTCGACGTAGTCGTACTGGCCGTCCTTCCACTCGTAGACGACGTAGCCGGGCAGCGTGACGTCGCCCTTGTCGTCGAAGGTCAGGTCGCCGATGACCGTGGCGTAGTCGCCATCATTGAGGGCGGTGACGACCGGATCGAAGTCGGTGGAACCGGCCTTCTTGACCGCGTCGGCCCAGGCCTGGATCGCCGCGTAGGTGTAGAGCACGTAGCCCTCGGCGGTCTTGCCGGCCTTCTCGAGCTCGGCGACGACCGGCGCTGCGGCCTCGTTCTTGCGCGGGTCCGGCGAGAAGGTCATGAGCGTGCCCTGGCCGGCGTCGCCGGTGATCGCCCAGTATTCCTCGGCGACGAGCGCGTCGCCCGACATCAGCACGGTGTCCATGCCCTGCTCGCGCATCTGGCGCGCCATCAGGCCGGCTTCGGTGTGGTAGCCGCCGATGTAGAGCAGGTTGATGCCGGCTTCCTTCATCTTGGTGACGAGGGCGGTGTAGTCCTTTTCGCCGGCCGTGTAGGCCTCGACGAGGGCCGGCGACTTGCCGGACGCTTCCTCGTAGAACTTCTGGGTCTGGTCGGCGAGGCCCTTACCGTAGGCGGTCTTGTCGTTGATGATCGCGACATTGGCATCCGGGAAATTGTCCGAGATGTACTTGCCGGCGACTTCGCCCTGCTGGTCGTCACGACCGCAGACGCGGAACACGCCGTCGCCCGGGCGCTTGTCGGTGAAGTCCGGGTTGGTCGAGGCCGGGGAGATCTGGACGATCTGCTCGTCGGCATAGACCTGGCTGGCCGGGATCGAGGAGCCCGAGCAGAAATGGCCGGCCACGAACGGCACGCCCTGCGAGGCGAACTGGTTGGCCACGGCCACGGCCTGCTTCGGATCGCAGGCGTCGTCGCCGACCGAAAGCTTCAGCATCTCGCCATTCACGCCGCCGGCGGCGTTGATGTCGGCAACGGCCTGCTCGGCACCCGTGCGCAACTGCTCACCGAAGCTGGCGTACTGGCCGGTCATGGGGCCGGCGACGCCGATCGTGATCTCGGCAAACGCTGCGCCAGCGAATACCAGGTTGAGCGCTGCGCCGGCTAGGAGTGCTTTCTTCATGGGAACCTTCCTGTTGATTCTGGCGGCCGGTGGGCCACGAGGCGGTGTTGACCGTCCTCTACCGAGGGGGATTTAAGACCGGATTCGCTGCCGTTGGAATAGCCCCGGCACAGTTTTTCGCCGGCGCTCATTAATGCGGCAGAGTCAGCGATGGTTACCGTGCAATATACCGTACTGCCGAGACATCTGACGGTTGCGGACATAGCTGCGCCCGATGCCGGCAATGGCCAACAATACGATGAAGTCGATCAGTCCATAGTAGATCGCGGTGCCGAATGTCGCCGGCGGCAGAAAGAACGAGCCGCCGAACAGACTGAAGTGAATGAAGCGGACGGCCATCGTCAGCAACAGCACGTAGAAGGTCATCAGACCCCAGCCGTTCCACGTCAGCGCGGTGGAGCGGCCGATCATCCAGGCACCGCCGCCGCCGAGAACGACGGTGACGAGCAGGAATTCGGGCAGGGCGACTTCCCAGAGCAGGCCCATTTCGGATTCCATCAGTGGGCTCCCCCTTCCAGATAGGCGCTGCGCACTTCCTCGCGGGCCAGAAGCTCCTTGCCGGTGCCCGACATGGTGACGGTGCCGTTGACCATGACGTAGCCGCGATGGGCGAGGCGCAGGGCGTGGAAGGCGTTCTGCTCGACGAGGAACACGGTCAGCCCCTCATTGGCGTTGAGTTCGCGGATGACGTCGAAGATCTGCTTGACGATCAGCGGGGCGAGGCCGAGGGACGGCTCGTCCAGAAGCAGGAGCTTGGGCCGGCTCATCAGGGCGCGGCCGATGGCCAGCATCTGTTGCTCGCCGCCCGACAGGGTGCCGCCGCGCTGGCCGCGCCGCTCCTTGAGGCGCGGGAACAGCTCGAAGACCTTGCGCAGGTCGTCGTCGAAATATTTCTCGTCCTCCATGATGGCCCCCATCTGGAGGTTCTCCATCACGGTCATCCGGCCGAAGACGCGGCGTCCTTCCGGCGACTGGGCGATCGACCGGGACATGATGTCGTGGGTCGGCATGTGGGTGATGTCCTCGCCGCGATAGAGGATCTGCCCCTCGCGGGCCTGCGGATTGCCGCAGATGGTCATCATCAGGGTCGACTTGCCGGCCCCGTTGGCGCCGATCATGGTGACGATCTCGCCGGCGAAGACGTCGACATCGACGCCCCGCAGCGCCTGGATCTTGCCGTAGAAGGTATGCACGCCGCGGACCGCCAGCATCGGCTCCCCCGCGGGCGTCGGCGCGACCGCGCTCATGCCATGTCTCCCTGACTGCCGTCGGCGACGTGCGTCGACGCGCCGGCCTTCTTGACGCCGAGATCCTGCTCGACCTGCTCCACCTCCTCGTCGTCGACGCCCAGATAGGCGGCGATGACCTTGGGATCGTCGCGCACCTCGGCGGCCGAACCGTCGGAGATCTTCTTGCCGTAGTCGAGCACGATGATGTGGTCGGAAATCTCCATCACCACGCCCATGTCGTGCTCGATCAGCAGCACCGAGACGTCATGCTCGTCGCGGATGTAGCGCAAGAGCGTGTTCAGCTCGGCCGATTCCCGCGGGTTGAGGCCGGCGGCCGGCTCGTCGAGGCACAGCAGCGCCGGATCGGTGCACATGGCCCGGGCGATCTCCAGCCGGCGCTGGGCGCCGTAGGGCAGGTCGGAGGCCGGGTCGTCGGCGCGGTCGAGAAGGCGGGTGTGCCCCAGCCATTCGATCGCCTTGCGCTTGGCGTCGGCGGCGGCGCGGCGGTAGCCGGGCAGGCCGAACAGGCCGCCGATGGTCATGCCGGAGGCGCGCATCAGCTTGTTGTGCTGCGCGACCAGCAGGTTCTCCAGCACCGTCATGCCGCCGAACAGGCGGATGTTCTGGAAGGTACGGGCGACGCCGGCGACCTCGGTGATACGGAAGTCGGTCATCCGCTCCAGGAGGAACACCGCATGCTCGTCGTCGCGGTCGTACTGGTTGCCGCTGCGGGTGAGGGCGGCGATCTTGGCGTCCGGGACATTGCGGCCCCGGCGCATGGCGATGCGGCCCTCGGTCGGCTTGTAGAAGCCGGTGACGCAGTTGAAGACCGTGGTCTTGCCGGCGCCGTTCGGACCGATCAGGGCGGTGATGTCGCCGCGCCCGACATTGAAGGAGAGGTCGTCCACGGCGGTCAGGCCGCCGAAGCGCATCGTCAGATGCTCGACGGTCAGAACCGGGTCGAGCGACCAGCGGTGAGAGGTGTTCGACATTAGTGACCCTCGCCCTGGGAGACCTGATCGGCGCCGATCTTCTTCTTCTCCTTGTAGACATCGGATGGGGAGCGCGACGAGATCAGGCCGCGCGGCTTCCACACCATGATCGCCACCATGGCGAGACCGAAGATCAGCATGCGGTACTGGGTCGGATCGAAGTCCGAACCGAACACCGCCTGCAGGATGGTGAGGTTCCGCAGGAGTTCGATGCCGCCGATCATCACCACCGAGGCGATGACCACGCCGAGCTGCGAGCCGAGGCCGCCGAGCACCACGATGGCGAGGATGATCGCCGATTCGATAAAGGTGAAGCTCTCCGGCGAGATGAATCCCTGCCGGGTGGCGAAGAAGGCGCCGGCGAAACCGCCGAACATCGCGCCCGTGGCGAAGGCCGTGAGCTTGACGTTGGTGGTGTTGATGCCGAGCGAGCGACAGGCGATCTCGTCCTCGCGCAGCGCTTCCCAGGCCCGGCCCACCGGCAGCTTGCGCAGCCGCAGGGTGACGAAGTTGGTGATCAGGGCGAGCGCCAGGATGATGTAGTAGAGGAACACGAAGCGCTGCACGGTGTCGTATTCGAGGTTGAAATACTCCGCGAAGGAATTGTCGCCGCGGTTGAACTCCAGGCCGAACAGCGTCGGCTTGGGAATGCCCAGGAGGCCGTTCGGGCCGCCGGTGAACTCGTACCAGTTCAACAGGACGATGCGGATGATCTCGCCGAAAGCGAGGGTGACGATGGCCAGATAGTCACCGCGTAGGCGCAGCACCGGGAAGCCCAGCATGACGCCCCACATCGCGGCGAACAGGCCGGCCATGGGCAGGCAGACCCAGAAGCCGAGACCGAAATTCGTCGACAGCAGCGCGAAGGAATAGGCGCCGACCGCGTAGAAGGCGACGTAGCCGAGATCCAGCAGGCCGGCGAGGCCGACGACGATGTTCAGTCCCCAGCCGAGCATCACATAGGTGAGGATCAGGATCGCCAGGTCGAGGAGATAGCGGTTCTGGCTCGGAACCAGCGTCGCCAGGAGATAGGGCAGGGTCAGCGCGACCAGCAGGAGCGCGATGCCGAGGACCTTGCCGATCGGCAGGCCGCGGGCGGTGGGCGCGAAGGTCTTCTTGAGAAAGCCGGTGATCGGCTGTTCGGAACGGAAGACGAAGTAGGACAGGAGGAAGCGGACGCCGAAGGCGATCGCCACCCAGACGAGCCAGAGCTCCGGCCGCAGCGTCAGGGACAGGCCGCCCGATGCGATGTCGGACCGGAAGGCCAGGAAGAACAGGGTGATGACCGCGATGATCGCCGCGGTGATGCCGGCCTCCTTCAGGGAGGCGACGAGGCGGCTGTCGCCGGTCGGCGCTTCGGTGAAGGGCGGTTCGCCCCGCGCCGCGTCGCGCCGCTCTTCGGACAGGAGCTCCGCGCCCTCGGGGCGGTTCGCCGCGGTGGCTGATGTCGTGCTGGCCATCGCGATCAGACCTTCTCGACTTCAGGCCGGCCGAGCAGGCCGGAGGGCATGAAGATCAGAACGATCGCCAGGATGGAGAAGGCGGCGACGTCCTTATACTCGACCGAGAAATAGCCGGACCAGAAGGTCTCGATCAGGCCGATGGCAAGGCCGCCCAGCATGGCGCCCGGCAGCGAGCCGATGCCGCCCAGAACCGCCGCGGTGAACGCCTTCACTCCGGCGATGAAGCCGATATAGAAGTCGATGACGCCGTAATAGAGCAGGTACATCATGCCGGCGACCGCCGCGAGCGAGGCGCCGAGCACGAAGGTCAGCGAGATCGTGCGGTCGACATTGACGCCGAGCAGGGACGCCATCTTGCGATCCTGCTCGCAGGCGCGCTGCTGGCGACCGAGCGAGGTGCGCGAGATCAGCAGCGAGAAGCCGGCCATCAGGACGATGGTCATGCCGATGATGATCATCTGCATGTAGCTGAGCTGCACGACGATGCCGGAGGGTGAATCCATCAGCGTGATACCGCCCTGGATCTGCGGCGGGAGCGGCTTGACGCGGGCACCCTGGGTGACCTGCACGAAGTTCTGCAGGAAGATTGACATGCCGATGGCGGTGATCAGCGGGGCGAGCCGGAAGGAGCCACGCAGCGGCCGGTAGGCGACCCGCTCGACCGTCCAGCCCCAGAGCGAGGTGCAGAGCATGGCGACCAGCACCATGATCAGCAGCACAAGCGGCAGGAACGTGATGCCGAGGGCGGCGAGCGCCAAGAAGACCGTAAGCGAGACGAACGATCCGATCATGAAAATCTCGCCATGGGCGAAATTGATCATGCCGATGATGCCGTAGACCATCGTGTATCCGATGGCGATCAGCCCGTAGATCGAGCCGAGCGTAATACCGTTGATCAATTGCTGAAGAAAATATTCCATTGCCCGCCCGTTTTCCGGTGCTTCTGGGATGCCGGTCTGTTTGGCGCGGGCGAAAGTGTCAGGAACGCCGCGTCCGAAGGCATGATCATTTCCATAGCAATGGCGGCTCCGCAAGCCGATTGCGTCAATTTCGCGGCGCGATGGTGTTAACGCCTTGGCGAATCAGGGCTTAGGCGCATGCAAGCACGACGAAAGGCGCATAGAGATCGCTTATGGCCGCCCGGTCGGGGCGGCCATGGAAGCGCTCGTGAGCCGTCGCAGTCGGCGTCAGGTCGTGGCAGAATCGACGGGGTCGTCGATCGTCTGGGCTTCCGGCTCGACCGCGCCGCGTTCCTCCAGCCAGCGGGCCAGCATCCACCAGCCGACCGCCCAGGCGGCGCCCGCGGTCCAGCCGGCGAGAACGTCGGTCGGCCAGTGCACGCCGAGATAGACGCGGCTGACGCCGACCAGCACCGTCAGGAAACAGGCGATGGTGATGAGGTAGATGCGGACCCGGTGGCGCTCCTGGACGCGGGCGACGAGGATCGCCAGCGTCAGATAGGTGACGGCCGACATCATGGAGTGACCGCTCGGGAAGCTGGCCGTGTAGACGATGGAGCCATGCGGCACGAGGTCCGGACGCGGCCGGTCGAAGCCGAACTTGAGAAGCTGGCTCATGGCAAAGCCGCCGCCGACCGCGGCGAAGATCATGATCATCGAGCGGCGCTTGCCCTGCATCCACAGGAAGCCGCCGGCAAACAGCGTCAGCATGACGAGGACACCGGTGCCGCCCAGGGCGGTCATGTCGCGGCCGAACTCTTCCATCCAGCCGGGGCCGAGCGGGTCCTGCGGGTCGGTGGCGCTGCGGAACCAGAGCAGGATGTCGGTGTCGAGCCCCTTGGTGTCGCCTTCCACCACCTCGCCGGCGAGCGAGACGAACCCCCAGATCGCAGCTGCCGCAGTCAGCGCGGCCACGAGCGTCGTGATCTCGATCCGCTGGCGGACCCATTGGTGGATGGCGTGGTATTGCATCGGCGGCTTTCGCGGGCAGTGGCAGGGCGGGCTGAACGTCACAGGCTAGCGCGCAAGGCCTCCGGGGCCAGTGGGAGGCCGGCAGAAAGGGCCCGGTCGCGGCGTTTTCGCGCGCCTGCACGCCGACCCGGCGCGCTTGCCCGGCGACGCGATTGCACCCGGCCGGGCCGCGCGCTACCAGACCCTGATGCAATGCTGGCAAGGTGACACGCGATGAAGCTGACCGAACCGCGCGGCGGAACCTGGCGCGTGGGCCATGGCCGCACAATCGACCTCAACGGTCCGGCCTGCATCATGGGCATCCTGAACGCGACGCCCGACAGCTTCTCCGACGGTGGCCGCTATGCCAGCGTCGACGCTGCGGTGGCGGAATCGCTGCGGATGGTCGAGGCGGGCGCGACGATCGTCGACATTGGCGGCGAATCGACCCGGCCCGGCGCGACCCCGGTGGACGCCGCCGAGGAGCAGCGGCGGATCATGCCGGTGATCGAGGCGCTGGCGGCGTGCTCCGACTGCGTGATCTCGGTCGACACCTATCGCTCCGAGACGGCCCGCATGGCGGTCGAGGCGGGGGCGCATATCGTCAACGACATCTGGGGCGCGCAGAAGGACCCGGGCATCGCCACGGTCGCAGCCGAGACCGGCGCCGGGCTCTGCCTGATGCACAATGGCCGCGAGCGCGAGACGCTCGAGGACATGATCGCCGACCAGTATCTGTTCCTGAACCGGTCGCTGGACATTGCGCGCGGGGCCGGGGTGCCGGCCGAGGCGATCGTGGTCGATCCGGGCTTCGGCTTTGCCAAGGATGGACCGCAGAACCTGATCCTCCTGACCCGGCTCGACGAATTGCAGGCGCTGGGCCATCCGCTGCTCGTCGGCACGTCGCGCAAGCGCTTCGTGCGCGGCGCGGTCGGGCGCGAGGATCCCGAGCCGGACATCGCCACGGCGGCGACCAGCGCGCTGATGCGCGAACGCGGGGCCGACATCTTCCGCGTCCACAACGTGGCGGCCAATCGCGACGCGCTGCGGGTGACCGACGCCATGTTCCGCGCCATGCGGGGCGAACGCTGGTGAGCGCACGTGCATATCTGGGGCTCGGCGGCAATATCGGCGATCCGGCGGCGAAGATGGCGGCGGCGCTGCGTCGGCTCGATGGGCGCGACGACACGGCGGTGGTCGCGGTGTCGCGGCTGTACCGCACGCCGCCCTGGGGCAAGACCGACCAGCCGGACTTCGTCAATGCCTGCGCGGCGGTCGAGACCGATCTGGCGCCGCGCGATCTCCTGGAACTGTGCCTGGCGACGGAGCGGCTCTTCGGCCGCGAACGGCGTGAGCGCTGGGGGCCGCGCACGCTCGACCTCGACGTGCTGGATTATGCGGCCACACCCTATGAGGACGACGCGTTGACATTGCCGCATCCCAGGGTAACCGAGCGCGCCTTCGTGCTGGTGCCGCTCGCCGACATCGCGCCTAAGCTCGCCTTCGGCGGCCGGACGGTGGCCGACTGGATCGCGGCGATCGTTCCCGAGGGGATCAAGCCCGCCAGCGCCGACGGCGAATGGTGGCGGGAGGAACACGCCGACGCCTGAGAGCGGCGGCGTCTGGCCGCGTAGCAGAGGTGGGCGCTGGCACCGCGGGGTGTTCCGGGACCGGGCGGTCGAGCGACGGGACGGACCGGGCCGGTCCGAGTGGATGTCAGGGGAAGGCGAGACGGACCGGCATGACCCAGCTCTATCTCTTTCTCTGCGACGAGCGGTGGCAGGGCACCGACATCGATCTTCACGGAGACGGCTTCAGGCTGGGCGACGGCGTCTATCTGATCGACAGCGCGCTGACGCGCTCGAAGCTCTACCACCGGCTGAAATGGCAGCTCGTCGACGACGCCTGGCTCCTCGTCGCGCCGCTGGAGGACGCGCCGAAATTCAAGGGAATGGCGCCCGGCGCCCTGGCATGGCTGCGCGGGCGCAGCTGACGTCGGCGTCCTTTGTTGAGCTCTAGTCGGTCAGCGCGCTCTGGCGGGTGGCGCCGGTGCGCTTCAGATTCATGCCGATGACCGGCACGAGCTCGGATGCGACGGTGACCGAGACGGTGATCGCCAGCGTCTCGGCGTCGGCGAGGCGGGCGACCATGGCGCCCTTCAGCTGCTTGCGGTCGAGGCCGACGATGATGCGGTCGCGATCGACATTGCCGGAGACGATGTCTAGGCCCTTGCCCTTGGCGCCGTCCTGGAAGGCGCCGCGATAGCTGGTGCCCGAACGCAGGACTTCGGCATGCATGGGCTGCGAGAACAGGCCGACGCGGCAGGAGCCGTCGAGGGCGACGCCGGTGGCCTTGGGATGCTCGGAGCCGGCGAAGTCGCAGACGAACTTGGTGCCCTTGTACTTGCCGGCGACGATTTCGCCCGGGCCGGACCACTGGCCGACGACCTGGCGGAAGAACGCCTTGTCGGGATCGGCGAGAGCAGGCGTCGCGATGGCCGAACCGGCCGCGATGGCGAGAGCGAGACCGGCGTTCAGCATGCGGGACATGAGCGGACCTTCCTGACGGCGCAAGTGGCTGTTTCCTAGCCCCCTTTATGATCCGTAAGGGTTAACACAGCCTTGCGACGGTTCGCTCAACCGGACGTGCGCGGCTCGGTCGATCCCGCCTGTGGCGTTCGGGCCGCACCGATGACGGTCAGGTCGCCGAGGACATCGGAGATCGACGGCCGGCGCAGCCGGAGGAACGGCAAGGGCCGGCAGAGGTCCATGGCGGCAAGGCCGACGCGGGCGGTGAGCAGGCCGTTGACGACACCCTCGCCGAGCCGGGCGGACAGCTTGGCGGCGACGCCATGGCCGAGCAATTGCTGGGCGAGCCCGTCGCCGATGCCGATCGTGCCGGTGACGGCGAGATGGCCGACCACGTCGCGGGTCAGGCGGATCAGGCCGAGCGTGCCGGGCCGGGCGCCATAGAGCTCCGACATGCGGCGGATCAGCTTGACCGTCTCGAACAGGACATAGGCGACGTCGACCAGCGCCTTGGGGCTGACGGCGGTGACCACGGAGACGCGCTTGGAAGAGGCGAGGACAAGGGCGCGCGCCTTCATGTCGAGCGGCCCCAGCAGCTCGCGCTCGGCCAGCGCCACCAGATCGGCGCCGTCGATCACCTCGTCTTTCAGCTCGGCCATCTTCGCGCGCCCCTTGGCGGTTTCAGGCCGGCCGGAGAGGAGGGTGGACAGTCCACGCACCACGTTGCGGGCGTCCTCGGTCGAGTTGCCTTCATAGGCGGCGCGGCCGGCCTGGCGCTCGCGATCGACGGCGGCCAGCCGCATCAGGCCGATCACTTCCCGCAGGGCGACGCCCAGTGCGCCGACGACGAGGAGTCCGGCGAGCGCCACGGCGCCCCAACCCAGCCATTCCCAGCGGGCGAAGAGATCGCGGACGAGGGCATCGACGGCAAGGCCGATACCGAGCGAGATCAGCAGGCCGAGCGCGGCGAGGAACAGCTTGCCGAAAGAGAAGCGCCGCTTGCGCCGGGCCGCCGGCTCGTCGTCGATGACCGCGATCGCCTCGCGCTCGATGGCGTCCTCGGGGTCGAGCCGGATCTTCGCGATGTTCTCGATGGCCCGCGGCGTGCGGCTGGGTGTCGCGGCTTCTGCCTCCGGCGCCCGCTCGGGCTGCATCCCGGCCTCGTCGAGGCGAAAGGCGCCGGGCCGGCGGCGGGGACGGGGGCCGTCCTGCGTCTCGTCGCTCGTCATGACAACCGGTCTCCCATGAGGAACTGCAGGGCGCGGTCGAGGCGGATATGCGGCAGCGACAGGGTCAGCCCGGCAGCATCGCGCTCCAGCCGCGGCGGCTTGAACCGCACGAAGCGGATCGGGTCGGGTTCGGCCCCGTCGACGAACAGCCGGGCCGGGTCGGCGGGCAGGTCGCCGGGGAAGATCGCCGTTTCGGTGCGGCCGTCGAAGGTTTCCTCGCCGATGGTCTCGCCCTTGGCCGGCGTGCCGACGATGACCGGCAGGGTCTCGCCGCCATCCTCGACGCTGGCCTCGCGGGTGGCGCGCACGGCGGCAAGGGCGAGGACGTCGGTGCGGGCGCCGGAGAACTTCGCCCGGGCGATGGCGTCGTCGAGCAGCCGGCGCACGATGCCCTCCAGCCGCCGATGGCTGTCGCGGTGGAGATGGTCGGCCTTGGTGGCGGCGACCAGGATGCGGTCGATCCGCCTTGTCAGGAAGGAGCCGAGCCAGGTCGAGCGGCCGGGGCGGAAGCAGCCGAGAATGTCGGCGAGGGCGGTTTCGAGATCGCGGACGGCCTCGGGGCCGGCATTGATCGCCTGCATCACGTCGACCAGCAGGATCTGCCGGTCGAGCCGGGCGAAATGATCGCGGAAGAAGGGTTTGACGACGACGGTCTTGTAGGCCTCGTAGCGGCGCGCGAGATGGGCTGCGAGCGAGCCCTTGGGATAGGTCCGGCCGGGCTCGACCGGCAGCGGCGCGAAGGTGAGGGCCGGCGAGCCTTCAAGGTCGCCGGGCATCAGGAAGCGCCCCGGCGGCAGCGTCGAGAGGGCGGCGCTGTCGGCGCGGCAGGATTGCAGATAGCCGGCGAACGCACGGCTGAGCGCCACCGCCGTCGTCTCGTCGGCCGGGGCCTCCAGATCGACGCTGTCGACGAGGTCGAGATATTCCCGGGCGAGATGGCGGCGCGAGGGCAGCCGCGCGCGCTCCAGCGATTCGGCCGAGAAAGTCGCGAAGTCCTTTTCCAGGAGCGGCAGATCGAGCAGCCATTCGCCGGGATAGTCGACAATGTCGATGGACAGCCGGCCGCCGGAGAACATCCGGCCCCAGCCGGAGCCCGATTCATACTCGATGGTCAGGCGCAGCTCGGAAATCGCCCGCGTCGAGTTCGGCCAGAGCCGGTCCTCGAGGATGGTGCGGATGTGCTCCTCGTACTGGAAGCGCGGCACGGCATCGTCCGGCTGCTCCTCGAGGAAGGAGCGCAGGATGCGGCCGCCCGCCTGCGCCTCGAACAGCGGCAGCCGCCCGCCATGCAGCAGATTGTGGACGAGCGCGGTGATGAAGACCGTCTTGCCGGCGCGCGACAGGCCGGTGACACCCAGCCGCAGTGTGGGGTGGAACAGGCCGGCGGTGCGGTCGGTGAAGGTATCGAAGACGAGCCGGGCTTCGTCGGCAAGGGAGGTCATGGGCGGGGCGGGGGTCCTCTCTGGGCTCCGGGTCGGTCGTCAGGCCCGATATAGGTCCGCCGGGGTCGCCTCGAAAGGCGCGCCGGCCCGCGGCCTGCCGCTCAGCCGGCCTCGTCGGGATCGAACAGGCGGCACAACCGGCCGGCGCCCGGTGCGATCCGGGACAGGGGCCCCTCGAATTCGACGATTGCCAGTCCCCCGGTGGGGAAGCCCTGGCTCGCCGTGGCGAGTGCGGCGCGATTGCCGCTGCCGGCGAGCGACAGGGTGAATTCCTCGATCATCGGATTGTGCCCGATGACGAGAAGCGCGGCCGCCTCGGCCTGTCCGCGCACCGCCTCGTAATAGGCCGCGATCTCGCCGCCATAGAGCGAGGACAGGTTCGCTTCGGCAAGGCCGGACGGCAGGGCCGGTCGAATCAGCTCGAGCGTCTCGCGGGTGCGCGCCGCCGTCGAGCAGAGGATGGTGTCGAAGGCGAACGCTTCGCGGCGCAGGAAGACGACCAGCCGCTCGCATTCGGCGCGGCCGCGGGCGTCCAGCCTGCGATCATGGTCGCTTTCGCCGGGGCGGGCCCAGCCCGCATGGGCATGGCGGAGAATGTAGAGGCGGGACGTCGGGGCGGAGGACATGGCGAGGGACTATGCCGATAAATGCGGTCCGGGCAATCGGCGGCCTCGCCGCCCCTGTCGGCACGTCGGTCGGGGGCGCGGTTCCGGGCGGAACCGGCGACCGGTTCGACGCAGGACGGCATTCATCGCCGCCGCGTCATCGCCACGTCATCCAGACGAGGGATAGAGCGCTCGGAAACCCTTGCGAAATCCGTCTCTTAGAAACGTCTTCATATTCTGGATGTAGGATGCCGGAGTTAACTTGTTCCCGGAGACAAGCGTCGCTATAAGCCCGAATTGCGGAAACGGAGGTGCGTGATGAGCCAGTTACTCAATATCGATGCGACCTTGTCCGAAGACGGGCAGTTCATGAACGACCGTCAGAAGGACTACTTCCGTAAGAAGCTGTTGGCGTGGAAAGCGGAGATCCTGCGGGAATCGCGCGAGACCCTCCTGGGGCTGGCCAGCGACAACAGCAATCAGGCCGATGCCGCCGACCGCGCCTCCTCCGAGACCGACCGCGCCATCGAGCTGCGGGCCCGTGATCGCCAGCGCAAACTGATCGCCAAGATCGACTCGGCGCTGGAGCGCATCGAGGACGGCACCTACGGCTATTGCGAGGAGACCGGCGAGCCGATCAGCCTGAAACGGCTCGATGCCCGCCCGATCGCCACCATGTCGCTGGAAGCGCAGGAGCGGCACGAGCGCCGCGAGAAGGTCTATCGCGACGAATAACCGACCGGTCTTCCCCTGACGGGGGCCGCCCTTCGTACGTTCAGCTTTCCCGTTTCAGGCCGCACCGTTCCGGTTCGGCGTTCCAATCCCGACAATTTCAGCGTGCCGACCGTCCACCCCTCAGGGTGGCGGAATGCCCGCCTGCGCGTGATCGGCGCCAGGCGGGCATTCCGGCATCAATTGGGTTTGCGCTCGCCCTTGGCGTCGAAGCTGAAGTCGCCCAGCAGGCGCTCCATCTCTTCTTCCAAAGTCAGCCGCCGCTCGGGGGCCTGATCGCCCGTGGCGGGTGCATCCGGGGCCGAATCGTCCTCGGTCTCGCGGTCGGCGCGCGTCTCGGGTTCCACCCGCGCCGGTTCCGGCATCGGGCGCGGGGAGGCCGCCGGCTCGCGGCTGGGGGCGTCGATCGACGGGGCGGGGGCCGGTGACGGCTTCGCATCCTCGGCCTTGGCGACGACCGGGGTCGGCGCCTGCGGCCAGGTCGACGCGCCGGGGGAACGCGAGGTGGCGTCGACCTTCGGCACGTCGCGGGATTCGGGCGTGCGCTCCGGCCGGTCCGTCACGGGTACATCGACCGCGGGAGCCGGGGCATTGTCACGCGGCGGAGCGACATCCTCGTCGCCGTCATCATCACCGAAATCGGTATCGAGTTCGGCCGACAGGAAATCCTCAAGGCTCGGGTCGGCGCGTTCGGCCTCGATGGCGGGGGCTTTGGCGGGCTCAGATGCGGAGGCAGCCGGCGCTTCCGGTTTTGCGGCCGGCGTTACCTCCGGTTTCGGCGCTTCCGGCTCGGGGGCCGGCGATGCGACCGATGGGGCCGGGGAGGCAGCGGACGCGGTGGCGGCGGTCGCAGCGCCGCGGCCAGTTGCCGAAGCCGGGGCCGCCGAAGCCGGCCGAGGCGTCGGCGCGGGGGTGGCAGGCGTTGCCGGCGGCGGCATTTCAGGCGGCGCCTTGCGCTGCTGGATGGCGCTGGCGAAGCTGCGGACCGACAGGGGCTGGCGCGCTGCCACCGGGGAATCGGCGGGCTCGACGGCGATCGCCGGCGCGGTCGCGTCCTGAACCCGCGAGAATTCCGGCGACTGCGAGCGGTTCATCTGGGCGCGCAATTGCGTGCGGGCGGTCTCGGAATCGGGCGTCGATGGCTCCGGCTGGCTTCTGGCCGCAGCAAAGCGCGGCTCGACGCGGCTGCCGGGGGCCGGGCCGGCGGCCGTGTCCTGTTGCGCGGTCGCAGGGCCGATGTCGGGCGCACGCGTGGCCGTCGGCGTCGCCATGGAGCGCGGCTGGGTCACCGGGCGCGCCGCAACGGGTGCCCTGGGCGGAGCGGGCGGCGCCACCGGTTCCGGCATGGCGGCGGCCGCGGGACGCCTGCTATCCGGCGACGGGCTGTCGACCGCAACGGACGCGGCGGCACCATTTGCGGCGGCACCTGTTGCGGCTGTGGCCAGGCCGGCAGCGGCCAGCGGCGACGGCGTTGCCACCGGCGGGGGCGAGCGACGGTCGTTCGCCTCGGCGGAGGGCGCGTCGGCGGACCGGGCTTCGGCGCGTTCGGGCGACGTCGGCTTCGTCTCGCGCGGGGCCGGCGCGTCGATCCGCGGCTCGGGCGCCCGGGCCCGTTCGGCGACGGAGGGGAGCTCCGGCTCGTGGCGATGGTTCCTGGCGAAGCGCTCCTCCTCGATCTCGTCGGAGCGCGAGGTGTTCCAGTCGCCATGCGGACGCGCGGCGGCCGGCACCCGCAGGATGTTGCCCTCCAGCAGGACGTCGTTCTGGCCGCCGATGAGGATCAGGTGCTCGATCTCGTCGCGGCGCACCAACACCAGCTTGCGCTTTTCGTCGATGCGGGTGACGTCCATCACCGCCAGACGCGGCGCGCGGCCCTTGAACTGGGTGCCGATCCGTCCGCCGAAGGCCTTCTTGGCGAGAACGATCATCGCCATCGCCAGACCACAGACGATGACGGCGACGATGGCCACCCAGACGATCGGCGCGAGGCCTTCCCCGACGAGATCGACGATCCACTGCGGCATGGGGCGGGCTTCCTTCTACTCTGGGCGGAGGAGCACGCCCGATTTCACATTTGGGGCAACCTTCCGCGGGATGAACCCCATGGGCAAGGGCAACGCCAGCTTGGACGTTCATAAAGCGTTGGACGGCGCGCGCGAAGGCGTCGCCGGGATTTTCCGCGGCCACAGGCCGAATAAAAGCACCCTGGGGCACTCTCGCGTCGAATCTGCTTTTGATTCATAGTCATGGCGGCGCGGACAAGGAGCGAATCACGATGGATGGAGGGGCGACGACGGGGTCTGCAGACCGGCCGCTGATCGACAGGGCCACGGCAGCCTCGGGCGTCAGGCGCCTTCTGATGCTGGGCGGCTCGCTGATGGTGCTGGCGGCGCTGCTGGCGCTTCTGGGCAACGCCTATGGCGGCATCGCGCTGCTGATCATCTTCGGCGGCCTCGCCATGGCCGGTCTTGCGGCGATCTTTGCGACCGCGCTGGGCTTCGTGCAGTTCACCGGCCGGATCGCCGAAGCCTCCATCGCCAAGGATTTTCTCGATACCGCCCGCACCGGCATGCTGATCCTCGATCGCAAGGGCCGGATCATCTACGCCAACAAGGCCTATGGCGAGATCACCGGCGCCACCAGTGCCGCCGGCGTGAAGACGCTGGAGCGGCTCCTGGCGCGCGAGACCGAAGCGTCCGAGGCGATCTACCACCTCGCCAATCTGGCGCGGGAAAACCGCACCGGGCAGCGCGAGTTCCGCCTGCCGCGCAGCCTGTATGACAGCACCGACCCGACGCCGCACTGGTACCGCGCCTCGGTGCGCCCGCTGAACACCTCGAACGGCACGCTGCACGCCTGGCAGATCCTCGACATCACCTCCGAGCGCAAGCACCAGGAGAGTTCGTTCCAGGATCTACAGCACGCCATCGACTATCTCGACCGCGCGCCGGCCGGCTTCTTCGCCACCGACGGCAATCTGAAGATCGGCTATCTCAACGCCACCTTGGCCGACTGGCTCGGCGTCGATCTGGTCGAGTTCCGGCCGTTCAGCCGCTCGATCCTGGAATTCGTGCCCGAGGCCTCGCATCCGCTCCTGACCCTGCCGCAGGACAGCGCCGATGCGCAGGACACCACCGCCATCGACCTCGACCTGATCACCAAGTCGGGTCGCAGCCTGCCGGTACGGCTCCTGCGCAAGCCGGTCGCCGACGACGTGGCCGCGCCGGGCACGGTGCGCACGCTGGTTCTCAACCGCAGCGGCGACAACCATGCCGCCAGCCCCGTCGAGGTCGCCGAGGCCCGCTTCACCCGCTTCTTCAATTCCTCGCCCATGGCGATCGCCGTCCTCGACCGGCAGGGCCGCGCGGTGCGCTCGAATGCGGTGTTCCGGCAGATCTTCGGCAACGAGGCGGCGAACGGCACCGCGGCGATCGAATCCAGCATTCTGGCGGCCGGTCGCGACGGCTTCCATCAGGCGCTCGGCTCGGCCATGGAAGGGCAGGCGGGCGTGCCGCCGATCGACGCCGAGATCGAGGGCGAGCGGACCCGCGCGGTGCGCTTCTATGTCAGCCCGATCCCGAATTCGGGGTCGGACACCGAAGAGGTCGTCATTCTCTACGGCGTCGACATCACCGAGCAGCGGGCCCTCGAGGAGCAGTTCGCGAAGAGCCAGAAGATGCAGGCCATCGGCAATCTGGCCGGCGGCATCGCCCACGATTTCAACAACGTCCTGACGATCATCACCGCCTCGGTCGACTTCCTGCTGCTCAACCACCGCACCGGCGATCCCTCGTTCCAGGACCTGTTGCTGATCAAGCAGAGCGCCAACCGCGCCGCCTCGCTGGTGCGCCAGCTGCTGGCCTATTCGCGCCGCCAGACCATGCGGCCGAAGATGCTGAACCTGACCGACGTGGTCGCCGACATGCATCTCCTGCTCAAGCGGGTCAGCGGCGACCATGCCAAGCTGGAGCGCCATCATGCGCGCGACCTGTGGCCGGTCATGGCCGATATCGGCCAGTTCGAGCAGGTGATCACCAACCTGGTGCAGAACGCCCGCGACGCGATGCCGGACGGCGGCACCATCACCATCTCGACCCGCAACGTCGAGGCGGCGGAGGCCGCGGCCTTCGGCTACGCGGAAATGACCGAGGGCGATTATGTGCTCGCCGAGATATCCGATACCGGCACGGGTATGCCGGTCGAGGTCGCCGAGCGCATCTTCGAGCCCTTCTTCACCACCAAGGACATCGGCAAGGGCACCGGCCTCGGCCTCTCCATGGTCTACGGCATCGTCAAGCAGTCGGGCGGCTTCATCTTCGTCGACACCAAGCCCGGCGAGGGCACGACCTTCCGCATCTTCCTGCCGCGCCATATCCCGGCGCAGGTGACGGCGGCCAAGAGCGATGCCGTCGCCGCGCCGGTCAACGCCAAGGTCGACCTGTCGGGCACCGCCTCGATCCTGCTCGTCGAGGACGAGGACCATGTGCGGGCCGGCAATGTGCGTGCGCTGAAAATGCGCGGCTACGACGTCCACGAGGCAGCGTCCGGCATCGAGGCGCTGGAGGTGATGGAAGAACTCGACGGCCAGATCGAGCTCGTCGTCTCCGACGTTGTGATGCCCGAGATGGACGGCCCGACGCTGCTGCGCGAAATGCGCAAGACGCGGCCGGAGCTGAAGTTCATCTTCGTCTCCGGCTATGCCGAGGATGCCTTCGCCAAGAACCTGCCCGAGGGCGAGAAGTTCGGATTCCTCGCCAAGCCGTTCTCGCTGCGCGAGCTGGCCGTGGCGGTCAAGAACATGCTCGACGAATAGGCTTCCAGCCGCCCCGGCGGCTCAACCCTGCCGGGCGACTGCGATGCGGGCCGCAAGCCGGGCATTCGCCTCGACCAGCGCGATATTGGCCTCCAGCGAGCGACCGCCGCTGAGCGTGAAGATGCGGGCGAGGAGGAAGGGCGTCACGGCCTTACCGGTAATCCCCTCCGCCTCGGCATCGGCGAGCGCCTGGGCGATCCAGCCATCGACCTCGCCGCGATCGATCGCCAAGGCTGCGTCGAGCGGATTGGTCACCAGCATGCCGCCATCGATGCCAAGACTGTCGCGGGCGGCCTGGAAGCCGGCGATTTCGGCGGCGCTGTCGAGGCGCAGCGGCACCGGCAGCCCGGAGCTGCGCGACCAGAAGGCCGGCAGATCGTCGGTGCCGTAGCCGACCACCGGAACGCCTTTGGTTTCCAGCACTTCCAGCGTCTTCTGCAGATCGAGAATCGCCTTGGCGCCGGCGCAGACGACGATCACCGGCGTGCGGGCCAGTTCTTCGAGATCGGCGGAAATGTCGAAGCTCGTCTCTGCGCCGCGATGGACGCCGCCGATGCCGCCCGTGGCGAAGACGCCGATGCCGGCGAGCGCACTGGCGATCATCGTGGCGGCGACCGTGGTCGCGCCGGTGCGGCCGGTGGCCAGCGCATAGGCGAGGTCGGCGCGCGACACCTTCAGAACGTCTTTTGCGGTCGCAAGGGCCGTGAGTTCGGCGGGCTCGAGGCCGATCCGCAGGCGGCCGTCGAGGACGGCGATGGTCGCCGGCACGGCCCCTTCCTCGCGGACGATCGCCTCGACCCGCTCGGCCATGGCGAGATTGCGCGGATAGGGCATGCCGTGGGTGATGATGGTCGATTCCAGCGCGACGATCGGCGCGTTCGAAGCAAGCGCGGCGGCGACATCGGCAGAGGCCGTATAGGGCAGGGCAGTGGTCAAGACGCAGGCTCCGGTGCGCGGGGATCATGCAGTGCGGCGACGCCCTCGGCGATCCTCCGCGACAATGCGTCCGGGGATAACGGATCCGACGAAATCCGCAACGAGGCGGCGACGATGCCGGCGCGCACGGCGTCGAGCCAGGGCGTGCCGGCGCACAAAGCCGCAAAGGCGGTGCCGGCCAGATTGTCGCCGGCGCCGGTGATGTCCTTCGGAACGACGGTGGGCGGCTGCTGCAGGAGGACGGTCTCGCCGTCGATGATCATCACCTCGCGCGGACCATCGGTCACCACGGCGCGGTGGACGCCGAGCTCGCCCAGAAGTTCGGCGATCAGCTGCGGGCTGGTGCCGGTGGTCGCCTCGACGAGGCTGGCGGCCTCGGCATAGGAGAGGAACAGCGCCGAGATATTGGCGAGCGATTCCTGCAGGCGGCCGATCTTGGCCGGCGAGACGCCGATGGCGCCGACCGGCTTGCCCGCCGCCTCCCGGGTGATCGTCGCGATCGCGCCGGACGGCAGGTTGGCGTCGACGAGGACGCCGTCGGCCTTGCCGATCGCCGCGCGCACGGCGCTCTTGGTGAACAGCCGCGGCACCAGGAGGTCGTAGAGCGCCATGTCGGCGATGCCGGCGACGAGTTCACCCTTGTCGTCGAGAACGGCGGTGTAGGTGGGCGTCATGCGGTCGAGCCAGGTGACCGACAGGTCGGTGACGCCGAGGGCGCGGATCGCGTCGGTGACGCGGCGCCCGTCCGGGTCGCCGCCGCGGGCGCTGTGCAGGCTTATCGTCGCCCCGGCCTGGACCATGGCCTGAACCGCGTTGAAGGCTGCGCCGCCGGGGCAATCCACCAGCCGCCCGGGATTGGAGGCCTGCGGGATGAAGGGCGCGTCCGAGATCGCGCGCCGGTCGATATGGGCCGCGCCGGCGACATAGATCAGGGGGGCGGTCATGGGCGGGCTCTTCATCAAAACTTCAGAAATTCATCGCCGGGAAGCGATTCGCGGCAGCGCGCGGAAACGGAACAAACCGGGATCGGAGACTTGCGGAACGGGAACAAAAAGAGTACATGGTGATGGTGCGGCTCGTCATTGCACCCCCGTCCAACGCGTGGAATAAGGTCTCGTCTCTCATGGCACAGAATTCACTCAGGCTTGTCGAGGATAATTCGTTGGACAAGAACAAGGCGCTCGACGCCGCGCTGTCGCAGATCGAGAGAGCCTTCGGCAAGGGCTCTATCATGCGGCTCGGCGAGAACGAAAAGATCGTCGAGATCGAGACCGTTTCCACCGGCTCGCTGGGCCTCGACATCGCGCTCGGCATTGGCGGCCTGCCGAAGGGCCGTGTCGTCGAGGTCTACGGCCCGGAAAGCTCGGGCAAGACGACGCTGGCACTGCACACCATTGCCGAAGCCCAGAAGAAGGGCGGCGTCTGCGCCTTCGTGGATGCCGAGCACGCGCTCGATCCGGTCTATGCCCGCAAGCTGGGCGTCGATCTGGAGAACCTCCTGATCTCGCAGCCGGACACCGGCGAGCAGGCGCTGGAGATCACCGACACGCTGGTGCGCTCGGGCGCGATCGACGTGCTGGTGGTCGATTCGGTCGCCGCGCTGACGCCGCGCGCCGAGATCGAGGGCGAGATGGGCGATTCGCTGCCCGGCATGCAGGCCCGGCTGATGAGCCAGGCGCTGCGCAAGCTCACTGGTTCGATCTCGCGCTCCAAGTGCATGGTCATCTTCATCAACCAGATCCGCATGAAGATCGGCGTCATGTTCGGCTCGCCCGAGACGACGACGGGCGGCAACGCGCTGAAGTTCTACGCTTCGGTTCGCCTCGACATCCGCCGCATCGGCGCGATCAAGGACCGCGACGAGGTCACCGGCAACCAGACCAAGGTCAAGGTGGTCAAGAACAAGCTGGCGCCGCCGTTCAAGCAGGTCGAGTTCGACATCATGTATGGCGAGGGCGTCTCCAAGACCGGCGAACTGGTCGATCTGGGCGTGAAGTCCGGCATCGTCGAGAAGTCGGGCGCGTGGTTCTCCTACAACAGCCAGCGGCTGGGGCAGGGACGCGAGAACGCCAAGTCGTTCCTGCGCGACAATCCGGCCGTCGCCGACGAAATCGAGACGCTGATCCGCCAGAATGCCGGTCTTCTCGCCGAGCAGCTTCTGGACGATACCGGCCCGGGCGACGATTCCGACGCCTGATCGGCGACGGCAGCACGACATGCGCGACGGCCTGCCCTTCCGGGTGGGCCGTTTCGCGTTGGGGGGTCTGATGGACAGGGCGAGCGGGCCTCTGTACAACGCGCCTTTGCCCGAGGCTGACGGCGTGCGCGCCGCGGCGACGGGCTCTTCCCCGCAGGTATTCCGAAGGTCGCATTCATGAGTGGCGTCAACGAAATCCGGTCCGCGTTCCTCGACTATTTCGCGAAGAACGATCACGAGCGGGTGGCCTCGTCGCCGCTCGTTCCGCGCAACGACCCGACATTGATGTTCACCAATGCGGGCATGGTGCAGTTCAAGAACGTCTTCACCGGCGTCGAGACGCGGCCCTACCAGCGCGCCGCGACCTCGCAGAAATGCGTGCGCGCCGGCGGCAAGCACAACGATCTCGACAATGTCGGCTACACCGCCCGGCACCACACCTTCTTCGAGATGCTGGGGAATTTCTCCTTCGGCGACTATTTCAAGGACCGGGCGATCGAACTCGCCTGGAATCTGATCACCAAGGAATTCGCGCTGCCGGCCGACCGCCTCCTGGTCACGGTCTATTCCGAGGACGAGGAAGCGGCGTCTTTGTGGCGCAAGATCGCCGGCCTGTCCGACGACCGCATCATCCGCATCTCGACCTCCGACAATTTCTGGGCGATGGGCGAGACCGGCCCGTGCGGCCCGTGCTCGGAGATCTTCTTCGACCATGGCGAGGGCATTCCCGGCGGGCCTCCGGGCAGCCCGGACGAGGATGGCGACCGCTTCATCGAGATCTGGAATCTCGTCTTCATGCAGTTCGAGCAGCTGAGCGCCGACAATCGCGTCGAGCTGCCGCGCCCGTCGATCGACACCGGCATGGGGCTGGAGCGCATCGCGGCGATCCTGCAGGGCGTCCACGACAATTACGACATCGACCTGTTCAAGGCGCTGATCGCCAGCGTCGAGGCGACCATCGGCTCGCGCGCCGAGGGTGACAGCGTCGCCAGCCACCGGGTCATCGCAGACCACCTGCGCTCGACCGCCTTCCTGATCGCCGACGGCGTCCTGCCCTCGAACGAGGGCCGCGGCTATGTCCTGCGCCGGATCATGCGGCGGGCCATGCGCCACGCCAAGATGCTCGGGGCACGCGAGCCGGTGCTCTACAAGATGCTGCCGACGCTGGTCGCCGAGATGGGCCGCGCCTATCCCGAGCTGGTGCGGGCCGAGGCGCTGATCTCCGAGACGCTGAAGCTGGAGGAGCGGCGCTTCCTGCAGACGCTCGACCGCGGCCTGTCGCTGCTGACCGACGCGACCGAAGGCATGGATGCCGGCGCCAAGCTGTCCGGCGAGACCGCCTTCAAGCTCTACGACACCTACGGCTTCCCGCTGGATCTGACCCAGGACGCGCTGCGCCAGCGCGGCATCGAGGTCGATCTCGACGCCTTCAATACCGCCATGGAGCGGCAGAAGGCCGAGGCGCGCAAGAGCTGGACCGGCTCCGGTGAAGCCGCGTCCGAGACGATCTGGTTCCCGATCCGCGAGCGCGTCGGCGCGACGGAGTTCCTCGGCTACGACACCGAGCGGGCCGAGGGCTCGGTCATGGCAGTGGTGCGCAACGGCGCCGAGGTGCCGGCAGCGGGTGCCGGGGACGAGGTGGCCATCATCCTGAACCAGACGCCGTTCTACGGCGAATCGGGCGGCCAGCTCGGCGACACCGGCATCATGCGCGGCGACGGCGTCGAGATCGTCATCGCCGACACGCAGAAATTCGCCGACGGGCTGTTCGTCCATCGCGGCAAGGTGAAGTCGGGCACGGTGAAGCCGGGCATGCCGCTGGACCTGATCGTCGATCATGGCCGGCGCACCAAGATCCGCGCCAACCATTCGGCGACGCATCTGCTGCATGAGGGCCTGCGCGAGATCCTCGGCAGTCACGTCGCGCAGAAGGGCTCGATGGTCGCGCCGGAGCGGCTGCGCTTCGACTTCTCGCATCCCAAGCCCATCGAGGCCGCCGAGCTCGCCGAGGTCGAGCGGCTGGCCAACGGCATCGTCCTGCAGAACGCCCCGGTGGAGACTCGGCTGATGGCGGTGGATGACGCCATTGCATCGGGCGCCATGGCGCTGTTCGGCGAGAAATACGGCGACGAGGTGCGGGTCGTGTCCATGGGCACGGGCGAGGAAGGCGAGAAGGCCGGCAAGACCTTCTCCATCGAACTGTGCGGCGGCACCCATGTGAATGCCACCGGCGACATCGGCCTCGTCCATATCCTGGGCGAGAGCGCGGTCGGGGCCGGCGTGCGCCGGGTCGAGGCGCTGACCGGCCAGGCGGCGCGGGATCATCTCCTCGCGCAGGATGCCCGCGTCCGGCAGATGGCGTCGATCCTCAAGGTCTCGCCGGCCGATGCGCCGGCGCGCCTGGAAGCGGTGGTCGAAGAGCGGCGCCGGCTCGAGCGCGAACTGGCGGAAGCCCGCAAGCGGCTGGCGCTGGCCGGCGACGGGGCGAGCGGCGAGGGTGGTTCGGCGTCGAAGGTCGTGGCCGGGGTCGGTTTCGTGGGCCGTGTGCTCAACGGCGTTGCCGGCAAGGATCTGAAGGGCCTGGTGGACGAGGCCAAGACGCAGCTGGGCTCGGGCGTCGTCGCCTTTGTCAGCGTCGATGCCGGCAAGGCCAGCGTCGTCGTCGGCGTGACGGCGGACCTGACCGACCGTTTCGACGCGGTGGCGCTGGTGCGCGAGGCGAGCGTCGCGATCGGCGGCAAGGGCGGCGGTGGCCGGCCCGACATGGCGCAGGCCGGCGGTCCCGATGCCGACAAGGCCGACGCGGCCATCGCTGCCGTCGAAGCGGCGATCGAGGCCGCGGCGGGCTGAGGCCGACCGCACATGGCTATCGAGGATCAAGGGGCGCCGCGGGCGCCCCTTTTGCGTTCGTGCCAGTTTGCCCGTGCCGGTCTGCGTCTGTCTGGGGACCGTGAGCGGCTCCGCGTTCGTGCCAGCGCGCCCCGACTGACCCTGCGAGCGGCGTCGCCTCCCGTCTCCCCATACGAGAACGCCCGGCGGTGAGGCCGGGCGTTTCGTCATTCAGCTGTCGGGCTGGCGATCAGGCCATGGCCTTCTGCAGGTTCTCGTCGACCTTGTCGAGGAAGCCGGTGGTCGACAGCCACGGCTGGTCCGGACCGATCAGCAGCGCCAGGTCCTTGGTCATGTGGCCGCTCTCCACGGTCGACACGCAGACCTTCTCCAGCGTCGAGGCGAACTCGGCGAGGGCGGCGTTGTCGTCGAGCTTGGCGCGGTGGGCGAGGCCGCGGGTCCAGGCGAAGATCGAGGCGATCGAGTTGGTCGAGGTCTGCTCGCCGCGCTCATGCTGGCGGTAGTGGCGGGTGACGGTGCCGTGGGCGGCTTCCGCTTCCACGGTCTTGCCGTCCGGCGTCATCAGCACCGAGGTCATCAGGCCGAGCGAGCCGAAGCCCTGGGCCACGGTGTCGGACTGCACGTCGCCGTCGTAGTTCTTGCAGGCCCAGACATAGCCGCCCGACCATTTCAGGTTGGAGGCCACCATGTCGTCGATCAGGCGGTGCTCGTAGGTGATCTTGGCGGCCTTGAACTTGTCCTCGAACTCGGCCTCGTACACCTCCTGGAAGATGTCCTTGAAGCGGCCGTCATAGACCTTGAGGATGGTGTTCTTGGTCGACAGATAGACCGGGTAGCCGCGCTGCAGGCCATAGTTCAGCGAGGCGCGGGCGAAGTCGCGGATCGACTCGTCGAGATTGTACATGGCCATGGCGATGCCGGCGGCCGGGGCGTCGAACACCTCGTGCTCGATGGTCTCGCCGTCTTCGCCGACGAACTTGATCGACAGCTTGCCCTTGCCGGGGAACTTGAAGTCGGTGGCGCGGTACTGGTCGCCATAGGCATGGCGGCCGACGATCACCGGCTGGGTCCAGCCGGGCACCAGGCGCGGCACGTTCTTGGCGATGATCGGCTCGCGGAAGATGACGCCGCCGAGGATGTT
>NZ_CAXPJM010000031.1:0-18900 GCF_964217435.1 Aurantimonas sp.
TGGTGACGACACCGTCTATGCCTCGGCCGACCATCAGCTGGACGCCCATGTCGAGACGCTGATCATGACCGGCACGGCGGTGCGCGGCTTCGGCAGCGACGACGACAACCATATTTTCGGCAACGACCAGGTCAACGTCCTCTATGGCCGCGGCGGATCCGACTACATGCTGGGCGGCGGCGGTGACGACATCTTCGTCATCACGGCCGAAACCGGCACGGTGGACGTGATCGGCGACTTCACCGGGGCCGGTGTGGCCGGCGGCGACCGCCTGTCCTTCGGCGGCTTCGGCGCCGGGGCCACGGTCAAGCAGCTCAGCCAGACCAGCTTCGAGGTGGCGAGTGCCGACGGCCTGACCGTGCAGCAGTTCATCCTCGCCGGCCATGACGGCACCGCCCTGAGCGTCGACGATTACTATTGGGCATAGCGCCTCGCCGCCCATATTCCCAAAGGGAAGATGGGCGGGTAGACTTGATGAAGATCAAGTCGGAGCGCGCGAATGGCCGTCACGCTCGGGCATCGACAACCCGGCGGGAGGCGCCCAACATGAAGATGCAGACAACTGGAACCCTGCGAGGCACGCTGATCGTCGCTGCGCTCGTCTCGTTTGCCGGCGCATCGCAGGCGGTGGCCCAGAGCTACCGGAGCATGAGCTGCGACGAGCTCTGGTATGCCCGCAACGCCATCTATGCCGACAATGGCTATTGCTTCGAAACCCGCCGGGCGCGCCGCGCCTTCGGCCGCAGCTGCTTCCCGCCCTATGGCGAGCTGTCGGGCCCCGACAGGCGCGAGGTTGCCGCGATCCAGCGATGGGAGCGCCGCAAGGGCTGCCGCTAGGCGGCGAAACCGCTGATCCGTCGCCGGCCGGCTCCTGGGTCGGCTCGCGCCGCAGCCTGTTTCCGCGTTCCGGGAAATTCCTCATGTTGCGTCTTCGGGGCATCCGGGCTGCGCTGTGCCTGACGGTCTTGCTCTGCGGCTGTGCCGCGTCTTTGCCGGGCAGACCGCCGCGCACCGACGCGGCACCGGTTGTGCTCGCGCCGCAGCCACTGCGCGGGGTCGGCCTCGCCATCCATCATGTCTCGATGGCCGCCGGCGTCTATGCGCTCGCCGAACGCCTGCGGGGACCCGGCGAGCCCTCCGGACCGGAGGAGGCGCGCGAAGCACCGACATCCGCCGGGCCTCCGCAGCGGGGCGGGATGACGGTGACCTGGTACGGTCATTCGACCGTTCTCCTGGAGCTTGGGAAGACCGTGATCCTGACCGATCCGGTGCTGGCGGGCGCCGTCTCGCTCGCAAGCCCGCTGCCGGTTCGCTATGGCTGGCCGCAATTGCACCTCGATCAGCTTCGAGGAATCGATGCGGTGGTGCTCTCCCATGGCGACTTCGACCATCTCCACGCCCCCTCCCTGCAAATGCTCGCCGGACGGTTTCCGGAAGCGGCCGTCGTCGTGCCGGACGGTCTTGCACATCTGGCGGCCGATGCCGGATTCCGGCGCATCCACGCGCTCCCGCTGAACGGATCGGCCAGGATCGGCGCGGTCACGATCACCGGCCTGCCGGCGATCCACGCGACCCGGCGCAACCTTCTCGGCATCCGGGACGGGACGGCCTTTTCCTGGGAGCTCAGGGACCCGTCCCACCGCGTCCTGTTCATCGGCGACAGCGGCTACGCGCCGGTGTTTGCAGAGATCGGTCGCCGGCGCGGGCCGTATGACCTCGTGCTGGTGCCGATCGGCGCTTCCGAGCCCCGGCATCTGGTCGGCGACATGCACATGACCCCGGAAGAGGCGGTCCGGCTGGCGGACGATGTGAAGGCGAAGGCGGCGATCGGCATTCACTGGGGCACCTTCGCCCTGTCGCCGGAGCCCCGCGGCGAACCATCGCGGCGGTTTCTGCGGGCCGGCGCCACGATGAACGCCCGCACCCTGTCGATCGGCGAAACGGCGCGCTTTCGATGACAGGCCCCGGGCACCTGACGGCGCGTCTCATGAAACGCCTGCTGCTCCTGCCCTGCGCCCTGCTTCTGCTGGCGCTTGCTGGCTGCGTCACAGGCCTGGCAGCCGGCGATCTCGGCCCGGAGCCACCGCCGCCGGCGATCCGCAAATGCTGCGCGAATGTCGAACGCTATCCCGACTGGCTGGTGGCGGTGCTCGATCCGGTCGCGCCGGTGATCGGCCGCGTCGTGGCCGCGGTCGAATGGCGCGATGGCCATCTGTATGGCCGGGACGGGGCCGTCCGGCTCCTGCGGCGACATCTGCGGCCGCTCGACATCGTTCTCGTGACCTCGGGCGGGCGGCTGACCAACGCCACCCTTCCGGGCCTGTTCAAGCATGTCGCGATCCATCTGGGCTCGGACGCCGACATGCGCCGGCTGGGCGTCTGGAGCGATGCGGTGGCGCAGGGGCAGGCGGCCGACATCCTTGCCGGCCGGACCTTCATCGAAGCCGATCAGGACGGGGTGCATCTGAGTTCGGCCGAGACCGTCCTCAACGCGGATTATCTGGTCGTGCTGCGTCCGGCGCTCGCCGCGCGGGCCGAACGCCGCCGGGCGATGCGGTTCCTGCTCGGCGCCGTCGGCCAGCCCTTCGATTTCCGCTTCGACGCGGATACGGCGGATTGCTTCTTCTGCAGCGAACTCGTGCGCCGGGCCCTTCCGAGCCTGCCGGTGGAGGCCCGCCACATCTACGGCCGGCATGTCTTCGTGCCCGACCAGTTCGCCGATCTCGCGGCCGCCCGTCCGTCGCGGCTGCGGCCGGTCCTCTATCTGGTGGGCCATCGCGACGAATGGGGAACGCGATCGCCGGCCCGGCTGCGCGGCGACCTCGCGCGCTACTGGGCGGCACAGCCCTGACGCCGACCTGTCGGCGCAGAAAGGCATGAGCCCGCCACGCCGCTTGATCCGGATCAAGGGGTCGGCCGCCCTCTTCGGCAGGATGGGCGCGGCACCTGCCCATGACGGGCGTTTCGAAAGGATGATCGGATGACGCGACTGACATCTGGGATCGCAGCGGCGGTTCTCGTCGCTGCGGGGCTTGGCACCGCGCCCCAGGCGCTCGCCGGCGACTGCACCGGACGGGTGAGCGGCGTGCGCCCGATCTCCTCCTACGACCACCGGACCGGCGCGGGATTTCTGGCGGTGCGGCGCGGGCCATCCTCCGCCGCGCGGCAGATCGGCGAGGTCTATGCCGGCGATCTCCTGTCGGTCTACGACCGGCGGGGCAACTGGTACCACGTGACCTGTATGGAAGGGGACTGCGAGGACCCGTTGTGGGGCCCGGCCTCTCCGTCCGGCTGGGTCTCCGCCCGCTATGTCCGCGCCCGGGGCGTCTGCCCCTGACGCATCGCTGGATGCCGGCCATGGCGACGGTCGCCAACGGCCGGCCTGTCAGGAGCCGGCGTCGATCGTCTCCTGCCGCACGCAGTGCCGGCGCACGGCGTCCGCGTCGACCGTGACGCCGAGGCCGGGGCCGGTGGGGATCGCCAGGCACTCGTCCTCGAGCACGAATGTCTCCGTCAGGATGTCGTCGCGCAGCGGATTGTAGGTGCGGTCGAACTCGATCATCGTCTCGTTCTGCAGCGGCACCGGACGCGCCGTGTAGGGCGCATGGGGCACGATCGCCAGCGCCTGCAGGGCTGCGGCGACGGCCACGCCCGATCCCCAGACATGCGGCACCACCATGATGTTGTGGCTCGTCGCCAGCGCCAGGATGTTCTTCCATTCGGTGAAGCCGCCGGCCGCGCAGATGTCCGGCTGGGCGATGTCGATGCAGCCGCCGCCGATGAGGTCGCGAAAGCCGAAGCGGGTGAATTCGGCCTCGCCGCCGGCGATCGGCACGTCCAGCGTCTCGCGCAGGCGGCGATAGCCCTCGCGGTCCTCCGGCACCACCGGCTCCTCGAACCAGCGGAAATCCAGCTCTTCCATGACCCGCCCGATCCGCACGGCAGAGGCGTAATTATAGGCGTGGTTGGCATCGGCCATGATCTCGACGTCGTCGCCGAGGGTCTCGCGCACGAGGCGCATGCGCTCGATGTCGTCGCGGATCGGCAGGAGACCGATCTTCATCTTGACGGCGGCGACGCCGGTGGCGCGGATGCGCAGCACCTCTTCGCGCAGTTTGTCCAGCATGACCGGGCGGTCGGCATAGTCCGGCGGGTAGTAGCAGCCGGTCCCGTAGGCCCGCACGCGCTGGCGGATGGCGCCGCCGAGAAGCGCGTGGACCGGCTGGCCGACCATCTTGCCGAAGATGTCCCACAGGGCGATGTCGATGGCGCTCAGAGCCTCGACATAGGCGCCCTTCTGGCCGAAATCCCGGGTGCGGGCGTAGAACTCCTCGAAGATCGCCGTCGGCGCGGCCGGATAGCGTCCGATCAGCCGCGGGCCGATGACGTCCCGGATGCAGCTGGCCGGCGGCTCGGGCGGGCCGTACTGGCCGCCTTCGCCCCAGCCGGTCGTCCCGTCGTCGCAGGTGATCCGGACCAGAAGGCTGGTGCGCTCTGCGAAATAATCCTGCGACGAATAGAACGCGTTCTCGCGGCTGGAGACCTTGAGAACATAGGTGTCGATGCGCTCGATCTTCATCGGCGTCCCCTCCCTTGCAACCGGTGCGGCCGCGAAACGGCCGCAGGAGGCCGCGCGGGTGCGGACCGATGGCGCTCACGCGAGACCGGCCTGCCCGCATCTCCCTCTCCCCTCGTCAGGCTGACGCATCGTTCCGTAAGCTACAAGTACGAAAATCGCCGGTCCGGGGCGCCGTTGCGGTCGCCATGTCGGGATATTTTTTGGTACGGTCTTTTGCCTCAAGGCGTTATGCGGCATTGAGGTTCATGGTGGGCACCGTGAAGGAGGAAGAATGGCGGTGCGGGAGCTTCGGCCACGGGATCGTGGGCCCAAGGGACGGGAACTCGACGAGACGGCGTGGTCGGACATACGGGAACTCCTCGGCGAAGGGGAGCGGCGACGGGACCTACTCATTGAATATCTGCATCTGATCCAGGATCGCTTCGGCTGCCTGAGCGCGGCCCATCTGCGCGCCCTGGCCGAGGAGATGCGGCTGTCCCAGGCGGAAGTCTACGAGGTGGCGTCCTTCTACGACCATTTCGACGTGGTGCGCGAAGGCGAGGAAAAACCGGCGCCGCTGACCATCCGGATCTGTGATTCGATCAGCTGCGCGCTGGCCGGCGCCGAAGCGCTGATCGGTGAAGTCTCGGCAGGCGTCGATCCGGCCGCCATCCGGGTCGTGCGCGCGCCCTGCATGGGCCGCTGCGCCACCGCGCCGGCCGCCCGCATCGGCGACCGCGAGGTCGATCACGCCAGCGCCGAGGGGCTGGCCGCCCTGGCCGCTGCCGGCGAGACCACCGTCCGCGTGCCCGACTACACCAATCTGGCCGATTATCTCGCCGCCGGCGGCTACAAGCTCTTGTCGAAGATCCGCGACGGGTCGCTCGCCGTCGACACGCTGATCGAGACCATGCAGTCCGCCGGCCTGCGCGGGCTCGGCGGCGCCGGCTTCCCGGCCGGCAAGAAATGGGGCTTCGTGCGCTCCTATCCGGGGCCGCGCCTGATGACCATCAATGGCGACGAGGGCGAACCCGGCACCTTCAAGGACCGCTACCACCTGGAGCGCGACCCGCACCGCACACTGGAAGGCGCTCTCGTTGCCGCCCATGCGGTCGAGGCCGAGCGCATCTATCTCTACATGCGCGACGAATACCCGGCCGTGCTGCACATCCTGCGCACCGAGATCGCCGCGCTGGAAGCCGGCGGCCTGATCACGCCGGGCTTCATCGAGCTGCGCCGCGGCGCCGGCGCCTATATCTGCGGCGAGGAAAGCGCGATGCTGGAGAGCATCGAGGGCAAGCGCGGCCTGCCGCGGCACCGCCCGCCCTACATCGCCGAAGTCGGCCTGTTCGGCCGGCCGACGCTGAACCACAATGTCGAGACCCTGTGGTGGATCCGCGACATCGTCGACAACGGTCCCGAATGGTTCACCGGCCTCGGCAAGCCGGGCTTTCCGGGGCTGCGCTCCTGGTCGGTCTCGGGCCGCGTGCGCAAGCCGGGCGTCAAGCTCGCCCCGGCCGGCATCACCGTGCGCGAACTGATCGAGGAGCATTGCGGCGGCATGGCCGAGGGCCATGCGTTCAAGGCCTATCTGCCCGGCGGCGCCTCGGGCGGCGTCCTGCCCGCCGCGCTCGGCGACATTCCGCTGGATTTCGGCGGCGAGCTCGCCCGCCACGGCGCCTTCGTCGGCTCCCATGCCGTCGTGGTGTTCTCCGACAAGGACGATATCCGCGAGGCCACGCTCAACCTTCTGCGCTTCTTCGAGCATGAGAGCTGCGGCCAGTGCACGCCCTGCCGCGAGGGCACCGGCAAGCTGGTGTCGCTCCTGGAGTCCCGGGGGCCGATCGACGAAACGGCGATCCGCGATCTGGAGACCGTCCTGCGCGACGCCTCGATCTGCGGTCTCGGTCAGGCGGCGCCCAATCCCGTGAATCATCTTCTGACGCATTTCCGCGAGGAGCTGTCGCGATGACGAGCAAGATCACCTTCGAACTCGACGGCAAGTCCGTTGCCGCGGATGCCGGCGAGACCATCTGGGAAGTCGCCAAGCGCGAGGGCACGCGCATCCCGCATCTGTGCCATGTCGACATGCCGGGCTACCGGCCGGACGGCAATTGCCGCGCCTGCATGGTGGAGATCGACGGCGAGCGTGTGCTGGCCGCCTCCTGCATCCGCAAGCCCGCCGAGGGCATGGTGGTGCGCACCGCCACCGAGCGCGCGGTGAAGTCGCGCCAGATGGTGGTCGAGCTTCTGGCCAGCAACATGCGGCCGCCCGAGGAAAGCCCGGACAACCAGTCGATGTTCTGGGACTGGGCGTCCTCCATGGGCGTGGCCGGCAGCGACCGCTATCCGTCGAAATTCGCCGACGGACACGCCACGGCCGAGTTCGACGTCACCAATCCGGCCATCGCCGTCAACATGGACGCCTGCATCACCTGCGGCGCCTGCGTGCGCGCCTGCCGCGAGGTGCAGGTCAACGACGTCATCGGCATGGCCATGCGCGGCAACCGCTCCGTGCCGGTCTTCGACATCCACGACCCGATGGGCCTGTCGACCTGCGTGACCTGTGGCGAATGCGTCCAGGCCTGTCCGACCGGCGCGCTCTACGAGAAGTCGCTGATGGACGAGACGCGCACCGTTCGCGCGGTCCAGGACTTCGACAAGGTCGTCGACAGCGTCTGCCCGTTCTGCGGCGTCGGCTGCCAGACCAAGGTCGCGGTCAAGGACAACCGCATCGTCCAGGTCGACGGCCGCGACGGCTATGCCAACGAGAACCGGCTGTGCGTGAAGGGCCGCTTCGGCTTCGACTACGCCATGTCGCCGGAGCGCCTGACCAGGCCGCTGATCCGCCGCGACGATGCGCCGAAGGCCGGCGACATCGACATGCGCGACGTCGATCCGCTGACCGTCTTTCGCGAGGCGACCTGGGAAGAGGCGATGGAGCGTGCCGCCGGCGGGCTGTCATCGATCATGGCGGCCCATGGCGGCCAGGCGCTGGCCGGCTTCGGCTCGGCCAAGGGATCGAACGAGGAGGCCTATCTCTTCCAGAAGCTGATCCGGCAGGGTTTCGGCACCAACAATATCGATCATTGCACGCGGCTCTGCCACGCCTCCTCGGTGGCCGCCCTGATGGAGGGCGTCGGCTCGGGCGCGGTCTCGGCGCCGTTCAACGACGCCATGAAGGCCGAGTGCATCATCGTCATCGGCGCCCGCCCGACGACCAACCACCCGGTCGCCGCGACCTATTTCAAACAGGCCGCCAAGCTGGGCAAGCAGCTCATCGTCATGGACCCGCGCGGCCAGGACCTGATGCGCCACGCCACCCACTCGCTGAAGTTCAAGCCCGGCACCGACGTCGCCATGCTGAACGCGCTGATCCACGTGATTATCGAGGAACAGCTCTATGACGAGCAGTATATCCAGGCCAATGTCGCCGGCTTCGAGGCGCTGAAGGAGAAGGTCAAGGACTTCTCGCCCGAGGCGATGGCCGATATCTGCCGGGTGCCGGCCGAGACGCTGCGGGACGTCGCCCGCACCTATGCCAAGGCCGAACGCTCGATCATCTTCTGGGGCATGGGCATTTCCCAGCACACCCACGGCACGGACAATTCCCGCTGCCTGATCGCGCTGGCGCTGATCACCGGCCAGATCGGCCGCCCGGGCACCGGCCTGCATCCGCTGCGCGGTCAGAACAACGTCCAGGGTGCGTCGGATGCCGGGCTGATCCCGATGTATTATCCCGACTACAAATCCGTCGAGAATCCCGACATCCGGGGGACCTACGAGAATTTCTGGGGCCAGACGCTCGACCCCAAGACCGGACTGACCGTCGTCGAGATCATCGACGCGATCCATGACGACGTCATCAAGGGCATGTATGTGATGGGCGAGAATCCGGCCATGTCGGATCCCGACCAGGCCCATGCCCGCGGCGCGCTGGCCAAGCTCGAGCATCTGGTGGTGCAGGACATCTTCCTCACCGAGACCGCCTGGCACGCCGACGTGGTGCTGCCGGCCTCGGTCCATGCCGAAAAGCTCGGCACCTTCACCAACACCAACCGGCAGGTGCAGATCGGCCGGCCGGCGCTCGACCTGCCGGGCGAGGCCCGGCAGGACCTCGACATCATCATCGACCTTGCCCGCCGCATCGGCCTCGACTGGAATTACGGCCATGTCTCGGAGGTCTATACGGAGATGGCGGCGGTGATGCCGTCGCTGAAGCATATCTCCTGGGAGCGCGTCGAGCGGGAAGAATCGGTGATCTACCCGGCCGACGGTCCCGACCAGCCGGGCAACGAGATCATCTTCTCGACCAGCTTCCCCACCGCCGACGGCCGCGGCCGCATCGTGCCGGCCGATCTGCTGCCGCCGGACGAGGTGCCCGACGCGGACTATCCGCTCGTACTGACCACGGGCCGGCTGCTCGAACACTGGCACACCGGCGCCATGACCCGCCGGGCCGGCGTGCTGGACGCCATCGAGCCCCAGGGCATCGCCTCGATGAACCCGCGCGAGATCGGCCGCAGGGGCCTGCAACAGGGCGAAATGATCGCGATCGAGACCCGGCGCGGCACGGTCGAGGCGATCCTGCGGGCCGACCGGGAGGTTGCCGACGGCATGGTCTTCATGCCGTTCTGCTTCAACGAGAGCCCGGCCAACATGTTGACCAACCCGATGCTCGATCCCTTCGGCAAGATCCCGGAGTTCAAATACTGCGCCGCCCGCATCGTCGCGCCCGCGACGACCCGAGAAGCCGCGGAGTAGCCCGATCACGGACCGTCGGCGCTCCTCGTAGCGCCGACGGTCCACCCGGGCAGCCCCCGTGCGGCTCGCCCCCGGCAGCTGCCTTCCTTCACTTGCGACCCGCCTCGTGGGCGCTCAAGCGCTGCCGTGGAGTGACCCCGGCGGCTTTCCGTTCACGTGCCACCCCACCTGTTGCCCGCAGGCATGCGTTCAGAGGCGACAGCTCCGGGAGCGCGGCTGAATCCGGCTAACCAAACGCAATCAGGCGCGATCGACAGGCGCGCCAAGCTCGAAATTCGCGACCGCTACAATAATGCATGCATTGACGCATTCATTGAATGGGGCTAGGCCTGATCGCGAGGATTGAGTGGCGACAGGAGTGTCCGAATGAGTGATCTGGAGATCGTGGTCCTTCCCGGTGACGGGATCGGGGTCGAGGTGATGGACAGCGGTCTGGCGGTTCTGGACGCTCTGGAGGCACGTTGCGGCTTCCGTCTGGCGCGCCACCAGCATCCGGGCGGCGCGGCATATTACAAGGAAACCGGCATCGCCCTGACCGACGAGGCAGCCGACGCGACGAGGTCCTGCGACGCGATCCTGTTCGGCGCCATGGGCCTTCCCGACATCCGCTATCCGGACGGCACCGAGATCGCGCCGCATCTGGAGATGCGCCGGGAATTCGGCCTCTATGCCGGCGTCCGCCCGGTCCGCCATCTGCCCAATACGCCGAGCCCGCTGGCCGATCCGCGCGCCAAGGACATCGACCTCGTCATCATTCGCGAATCCACCGAGGGGCTGTTCTATTCCCGCGGCAAGGGCACGGTCGAGGACGACAAGGTCGCCCGCGAGACCATGGTCATCACGCGGTCGACCTCCGAGAAGCTGTTCGACTTCTCCTTCCGCCTCGCCGAGCGGCGCCAGCGGCTGCGCGGCAAGACCGGCCGCGTTACCTGCGTCGACAAGTCGAACGTCTTCGTCGCCATGGCCTTCTTCCGCAAGATCTTCCACGAGCGTGCGGTGAACTTCCCCGGCGTGGACGCTGATGCCGCCTATGTCGACGCGACGGCGCTGGACCTGATCCGCAAGCCCTGGGACTTCGACGTCATGGTCATGGAGAACATGTTCGGCGACATCATCTCCGATCTGGGCGGCGGCCTCGTCGGCGGCATGGGGCTGGCGCCCTGCGCCGAGATCGGCGACGAGCATGCGCTGTTCCAGCCGAGCCATGGCAGTGCGCCGGACATCGTGGGCACCGGCAAGGCCAATCCGACCGCCATGCTCCTGTCGACCGCGATGATGCTCGACTGGCTGGGCGCCCGCCACAAGCTGGACGCGCTGACCGATGCGTCGCTGATCCTGGAAGCGGCGATCGACAAGGCCTATGCCGAGCGCATCCGGCCCTTCGAGTTCGGCGGCAGCAACGGCACCGCCGACATCACCCGTGCGGTCATCGCGGAAATCGAGGCTGCCAAATGAGCGAAGCCAAAGGAGCCGCCGCCGCGCCCTACGTCATTCTCGTCGAATTCGCGGTCGCCGAGGGCTCCGGCCCGGCCTTCGAGAAGCTGATCGTCGAGAACGCCCGCCGGTCTTTGGCGGACGAGCCCGGCTGCCGCGTCTTCGACGTCTGCGCCCGGCCCGGCGACGCCTACGGGATCGTCCTCTACGAAGTCTATGACGACCGCGCGGCGTTCGAGGCCCATCTGGCCTCGCCGCATTTCCAGACCTTCGACGCGGCGTCGCGGGACATGGTGACGGGCAAGCGCGTGACCGAGCTCACGCTTCTGGCTGGCGCGTCGGGCTGATCGCCCGGCTGCGACGGGGCGTGGCGGGCGAGGGGGCAAGCCACGCCCATTCTTCTGAGAGGGGCGACCGCCGGTCCGTGCGTCGTTCGGCGGCGGCTAAAGCTGCGTCAGGCCGTAGTCGCGCAGCAGGCCGACCAGCATGCGGCCATTGCGGAAGCGATGTTCGCGGTGGATCTGCCGGGCGGCATCGGCGTCCCGGCGCTCGATCGCATCGAGCAGCGCTTCGTGGTCCTCGTTCGACCCCACCGGCCTGGGGCGCAGGCGCAAGGTGAGCATGCGGACCCGGTGCGACTGGGCAAGGAACTGCGAGACCAGCGCGCGCAGGCGCCGGTTCGGGCAGTTCTCCATCAGCAGGCGATGGAAATGGTCGTCGGACTGGGCCCAGGCCAGGAGATCGTCGCTCTTGAGCGCGGCGTCCATGTCGTCCACCGCCTGGCGCATGGCCTCCATCGCTTCGTCGGCGACGCCCTCGCGGGCGATCTCCTCGGCTGCCTCCGACTCCAGCGCCGTCAGGATCTGGTAGATTTCCTGCATGTCGTCGGCCGAGACCGGCAGGACGCGCATGCCGTGCCGCGGCTTGATCTCGACCATGCCTTCCTCGGCGAGGCGGATCATGGCTTCGTGGATCGGCGTGCGGCTCATCTCCAGAAGAACTGACAGTTCCTTTTCCAGGACGTGCGTGCCGGCAGGCATCTCGTTGTTCAGGATCAGCCTGCGGATCTCACGATACGCACGCTCGGCATAGGAGATCCGCTCCTCCGCGACGGAAGCGGGCGTTCCAGTCTCTGTCGCCACTGTCACAAGGCACCTTCCGCATGAGAATCATCTTGGACCGTCTTTAGCATTCCGTCGCGGGCGGAGGCATAGATGGCCGCCTCGATCCGCAGATTGGCCAGATAGTCCGCCGCCGCGTTGACGACAGGTGTCTGGCGCAGGAGATGGTCCACCACGTGGCGCTGCAGGGCGAGGACGCTGTCGCCGCCGAACCCCTCCATGTTGCGCTCATAGGCGATCTCGCTCTCGTCATTGCTGCCGAAGGCGCGGAAGAACAGCCGTCCGTAGCCGTCGAGCCGGATCGTGCCGTCCGAGCCCTCGACCAGCATCTCGCCCATGGTCAGGCGGCGGTCGTCGGCCTGATGGTCGCCCAGCCGGTTGCCGTCCAGCATGGCCCGCGCGCCGTTCGCGAACTCGAACAGGATGATGCCGGCATCCTCGCCGACGATTGCCGGATTGAGGCGCACCAGCCGTGCCATAACCGCCTCGACGGGGCCGAAGAGATAGCGGAACGTGTCGACGAAATGGATCGCCGTCTCGTGGACGAGGAAGCGCTCCATCTTCTGGAAATAGGGCTGGCGATCGAGATAGGCCCGCGGGCCCTGCCCGTCGCCGGGCCGCAGGCGGAAGCTGGCCTGGTAGATGCTGCCGATCCGCCCGGCCTCGATCTGCCGCCGGATCTCGCGGTGCCAGGGCTGGAAGCGGAAATTCTCGTGCACCACCAGCATGGTGTCCGCCTCGGCTGCGATCCGCGTCGCCTCCTCGGCTTCCGCGACGCTGGTGCAGAAGGCCTTCTGGCAGATCGTCGGAATGCGCTGCGCCGTGGTCTTGCGGATCAGCTCGAGATGGGTGTGCGGGGGCGTGATGATGTCGACGAGATCGGGGCGCTCGGCCTCGAGCATCGCGTTGACATCGGTGTAGACCGCGGGCACCGCGAAGCGCTCGGCATAGTCCTGCGCCTTTGCAGCATCCTGGTCGCAGACCGCGACCAGCGAAGCGTCCTCGATGCGCGACCAGGCATCATGGTGGAAACGGCTGAAATAGCCGGCGCCGATGGTCGCAACGCGCAGTGTGCTCATGGGTCTCGGGCTCCTCAGCGTTCAAGATCAGGACGGGTTCGGGGCGACGGTCGGTAGGTCGGCGATCCGCCGCTCCAGCGCATCGATCGGCAGCGACCAGTGGAGCGGCGCGAGACCGGCCACCGGGCTTTCGAAACTGGCGATCGCCTCGCCCTGCAGGCAGCCGAGATAGGCGGTCCGGAGGTCGGGCCCGCCGAAGGCGAGGCTGGAGATCGCCCGCAGCTTCTCGCTCTTCATCGTGTCGAGATGCGAGCGCTCGATGGTCTTCGATGCATAGGCCGCCTCGACATAGGCGACGTGATCGGCGTCGCAGTCTTCCAGCATCAGGGTCTGGTCGCCGTCGGGGCTGACCCGGATGACCCGGTTGCTGACGATGCTGGTGATCCACAGATGGCCTTCCGCGTCGAAGGTCATGCCGTCGGGATAGGTGCCGGGGCCGAACTGCGCGACCACCTGCCGCGCCTCCAGTTTGCCCTCCACGATGGTGAAGCGGGTGAGGCGCCGGGTGAAGGTCTCGTTGATGTAGAGATGGCGGCCGTCGGGGGAGACGAGGCATTCGTTGCTGAAGCCGATCGCGTCGGCGACGATCCGCGCATCTCCGTCCTCGACGAGGACGATGAATCCGTCGGCGACGTCGCCGCGCGCCGCCAGATGGCGCGGATTCATGCGCGTGCTGACTGTCACCCACATGCGGCCGACCGCATCCAGATGCACGAAATTGGACGGCGGCAGCGGCGTGCCGTTCACCTCCAGCAGCACCGGGTCCACCGTGCCGTCCGGGTGAAGCCGCCAGACGCCGCCGGTGTCGACGCCGAGCTCGGTCAACAGAAGGCTGCCGCCGCGCTCCAGCGCGATGCCGTTCGGCCGCAGCGGCCGGGGCGGGTTCTGCGCCAGATGCCGGCTGACCCGCCCCGACGGCTCGATGATCGAGACGCCGCCGCCATCGGTCCAGTCGGCGGTGATCAACAGCCCTGACGCATGGGCAAGGACGCATTCCGGACGGTTCAGCCCGTGGCCGTGAAAAGCGATCCCGGAAAGACTGAGCATCAGGCGACCTCGACAAGGATATAAAAGAGCAGTACCCTATCAGTAGACTAATACATAAGCGCATACAATGTGCAGAGATTGCTCCGACTGGGAGGTTGGAGGAATGCCGAGTGGAACGTCTCATGGGAGGAAAATCAGATGCTTGACTGGAAAAGTGCAGGCGCGGCAGCGCTGCTGGCCGGGGCCCTCGCAATGCCTGCAACGGCGCAGGAATACCCGGATCGCGACATCTCCAACGTCGTCGTCTGGGCCGCCGGCGGCGGAACGGACACGCTGAACCGGCTGATCTCGGCCGAGATGCAGGAGGGGCTGGGGGTCAATATAAACGTCTCCAACCGCACCGGCGGCGTCGGCGGTTCGGTCGGCATGAGTTACGTCCATTCCCAGCCCGCCGACGGCTACACGCTGGCCGGCATTTCGGAATCCGTCGTGACGGCGGGCATCCAGGGCGGCTGGGACCAGCGTATGGACGTCTGGGACTTCTTCCTCGTCGGCGGCTCGCCGGAAATCATCTCGGTCTCGGCGAACGCCCCGTACCAGACCCTCGACGAGCTCATCGCCGCCGCCAGGGAGGCACCGGGCACCATCCGCGCCGGCGCCAGTGCGGCCGGCTCGATCCACCATCTGAACCTCCTGGCCCTGCAGAAGGGAACGGGGACGGAGTTCAACTTCATTCCCTATACCGGCTCGGCTCCGGCCCAGAACGCGGCGATTTCCGGCGAGGTCACGCTGGTCGTCACCTCGCTCGCCGAGCAGCAGCAGCTCATCCAGGCCAAGCGTCTGCGCCCGCTCGCCATGCTGGTGGCGGATGCCACGGAGCTTCCCGACATCGGCACCGTGCCGTCGGCCTTCGACGCCCATCCGGGGCTGACCGAGACGCTGCCGGTCAAGCAGGCCATCGGCCTCGCCGTGCGGGCCGATACGCCCGACGACGTCAAGGCCAAGCTGGTCAGCGCCTTCGATGCGGCCATGGCCACCGACGCCGTTGTCGAATGGGCGGCGGACAATCACTACACCCTGTCCGGCCTCACCGGCGAAGAGGCGAGTGCCGAGATGAACCGGCTGGAATCGCTGTTCGCCTGGACGCTCGAGGATCTCGGCGCCGCGACGGTCAGCCCGGAGAAGCTGGGGATTCCGCGCCCGTAACCGGCAGACCCGACAGGACCATCACCGCGGGCGATGCGGCCAGACCGCTTGCCCCCGGCCTTTCCGGGAATGTGAGGAGTGCCGCAGGGCATGGATCGAGATCGCTCGCTCAAGGACGCCCGCGCCGATTTCTGGGCCGGGCTCGCCATTCTGGCCGCCGCCACGGCGATGCTGGTTCGGTCGCTGACCTACCCCCTGCAGGGCAGCTATGCCGGCGTGCGCAACGCCTGGTACGTGTCGCCGGCACTGTTTCCGCTCATCGTCGCCACCGGCCTGATCGTCTTGAGCCTGATGCTGCTGGCGCGCGCCCGGCGCGCCGGCGGGGCCGCCGCGGCGCTGGCGTCGATGCGGCGGATGGCGCCCGGCCGCCTGTCCGAGCGCAGCGCCACCTTCTGGCTGATCGCCGCGCTCATCGTCTTCTATGTCTACGCCCTCGTGCCGCGGGTCGACTTCATCGCCGCAACGGCGCTGTTCCTCCTGGCTTTCACGACGCTCTTCCACCTGACCGCGGCCCCTGCGACCCGGCTCATCCTGGCGCTGTTCTTCGGCGTGTCCCTCGCGGTCGGCGGGGCGGCGCTCCTCGGCCTGGAGACCGGCGTGCGAACGCCTGCCGCGCTGATCGTCGACGCGTTCCTCTGGCTGGCCGTCCTAGCCGCCTGCGCCGCGCTTCTGCGCGCCACCCGCACGCCGAAGGATGCCGCGCGCCATGCAAGGCAATGCGTCGGCCTCAGCCTGCTCGCGCCGCTGATCCTTGGCATCGTCTTCAAATACGGGCTCCTGGTGCCGCTTCCCCACGAGGGGCTGACGATCGTGGCGAGCGACCATGTCCGGGCGCTGCTCCGCTCCAGTTTCTAGGCGATCTCCATGTGGCTCCTCGACACCTTCGGCTCGTTCTTCGCGGCCCTCGGCACGCTCCTGGCGAGCCCGTCCAACTGGGCGCTCCTCATCGGATCGAGCCTTCTGGGGATCGTCTTCGGGGCGCTGCCCGGCCTGACGGCGACCCTCGGCGTCGGGCTCCTGGCGACGCTGACCTACGGCTTTGACCTCGACGTCGCGCTGATCGCGCTCCTGTCCATGTATGTCGGCGCGGTCTATGGCGGCTCCTATTCCGCCATCCTGATGAACATTCCCGGCACGGCCGCCTCCGCCGCCTCGGCCCTCGACGGCTACCCGATGGCGCGGCGCGGCGATGGCGGCCGCGCGCTGGGGCTGACCACCACCGCCTCCTTCATCGGCACCGTCATCGGCATGCTGGCGCTGGTCGTCTCGGCGCCGCTGATCGTCGAACTGGCGCTGCAGTTCACCTCCTACGAATTCTTCGTCCTGGCCCTGTTCGGCATCCTGATCTCCGGCACCCTGACCAGCCCGGACCTGGTCCTGAAGGGCTGGATCGCTGGCTTCATCGGTCTTGCGCTGTCGACCGTCGGGCGTGACCTCCTGATGTTCTTTCCGCGCTTCACCTTCGGCCTGCCGGAGCTCGATTCCGGCCTTGAGGTGGTGCCGGTGCTGATCGGCGCCTTCGCCGTGCCGCAGATCATCCGGTCGCTGCAGGAGCGACATGTCGCCGGCCCGATCCAGAAGGTCGGCCGGGTGCTGCCCGATTTCCGCACCATCTTCGGCAATCTCCGCCATATCGTGCGGTCCGGCCTGATCGGCGTCGGCATCGGCGCGGTGCCCGGCATCGGCGAGGACATCGCCGGCTGGGTCTCCTACGGCACCGCCAAGAGCATGTCGAAGACCCCGGAGAAATTCGGCAAGGGCGAACCGGCCGGCCTGATCTCCGCCGAGACCGCCAACAATGCCTGCATCGGCGGCGCGCTGATCCCGCTGGTCACGCTCGGCATTCCCGGCAGCCCGCCGGCGGTCATGCTGCTGGGCGCGCTGATGCTGCACGGCCTGACGCCGGGGCCGATGGTCTCCATCGAGCGTCCGACCTTCCTGACCGAACTGGCCGCGATCATGGTGCTGGCCTCGCTCGCCATGTGGCTGAACGGCATTTTCCTCGCCCGCCAGGTGGTGCGGGTGCTGAGCATCCCGGTGACCCTGTTCATGCCGGTCGTCGCCGTGATCAGTGTCCTCGGCTCCTATGCGCTCGGCCTCAGCGTCTTCAATCTCTACCTGATGGTGCTCGTCGGGCTCGCCGCCTACCTTCTGACCGAGATGGATTATCCCATCGCGCCGCTGGTCATCGGGGTGATCCTCGGGCCAATGGCCGATACCAACCTGCGCCGCGCGCTGATGGTGGGGCAGGGCGATGTCACCGGCTTCTTCACCCGTCCGGTCAGCCTGATCCTGATCCTCGCCATTGTCCTGATGGTGCTGGTCCAGCTGCCGGCCTATCGCCGCCTGCGCCAACGGCAGAACGCCTGGCTGGGGCGGGCCTTTACGCGAATCTGGAACCGCGACTGAGCGACCGGTTGATGCCGCTCGGACGTCGATGACGGAGGCGCCCTGAAGGGCCGGCACGCCACCATATGTTCGCTGTAGCGACGAGGGCGTCACGCGATGATCGCCGATCGATGATGGTGCTCGTCCTGTGCGCCTCCGCGCGGCAAATGAAGGCCGCTGGAGCGCCGAACCCTCATGGTCCACTGCGCATTCTTTCCGTACAATCTAACGTATGCATTGACGAATGCGCTGCCGTGCGAGCATAGTGCGGCCGGATCGCGGGGAGCGCGAAGGCGGCCAGCGGCACCCATCGTGCCGGTCCGCTCTTCGCATGTGCGGTCCACTGGCTCTAGGGAGGAGAGATGACCATGAAGATGATGACGGCCGCGATGGCCTTGCTTCTGGGCGGTGCGCTGACGGCGCAGGCCGATGCCCGCGAGATCAATCTGGCGCATCTCGCACCAATCAACGATCCGCGCCACGAGACGCTAGTCGAGTTCGCCGAGCAGGTGAAGGAAGAGACCGGTGGCGAGATCACCGTCAAGATCTTCCCGAACTCCACCCTCGGCAAGGACCGCGAGGTGTTCGAGCAGCTCCAGGGCGGACTGACCCAGCTCGCCCTCAACGGCGAGATCGTCTCGAACTTCTATCCGAAGTGGTCGATCATCAACCTGCCCTTCTTCTGGCGCGACCAGGACCACCTGAACGCGTTCCTGGCCAGCGACACCGCCAAGGGCTGGACCGAGGACATGGCCGAACAGGCCGGCGTGCGCACGCTCGCCTTCCTCAACCGCAACCCGCGCATCCTCTCCACCAAGGAGACCGAGGTGAATTCGGTCGACGACATCCAGGGCCTGAAGATCCGGGTGCCGCGCATCGACATCTACATGGACACCTGGCGGGCCTTCGGCGTGCAGCCGACGCCGCTGTCCTCGTCGGAATTCTTCCTGGCGTTGAAGACCGGCACGGTCGACGGCATGGAGAACCCGATCGAGGTCATGCATGACTGGAAGATCTACGAGGTCGCCGGCAATCTGTCCCTGACCAACCACATGCAGACGCGGCTCTTCCTGAACGCCAGCGTGAGCTTCCTCGACAGCCTCAGCGAGGAGCACCGCAAGGCCATCGTCGACGCGGCGGCCGATGCTGAAACCCGGCATGCCGAGAAGATGAGCAAGATCAGCGGCGAGTATGTCGCGCTGCTGCGCAAACAGGGCATGACCATCGTCGAGGACCCGGACGTCTCCGGCTTCAAGGAACGCGCCGAAGAGGTCCACGAGGCCTATCGCGAGGTCATCGGCAACGACGTCTTCGAAGCCGCCAAATCCATGTGATGCAACGCGGCGGCGCGCGGCGGCCCTGG
>NZ_CAXPJM010000032.1:0-21255 GCF_964217435.1 Aurantimonas sp.
GCGATGCAGTCACGTGACTGGAGTTCAGACGTGTGCTCTTCCGATCTCCGCGCTTCTTTGTGTCTGCGCCGACTGGAATGTCGGTCGCCTGTCGCCCATCCGGCCGGCTGTTCTCAGCGCGACGCCGGCGGGCGGAAATTAGCCGACGAGCTTCAGCAACGCGACAGTCGCAAGCAGCGCGACGGTAAGCATGCCGGAGACGGCGAGGGACTGCATGAGAGGGCTGCGGGTCATGGTGTGCGCCTTTCGTCGAGCGCGTTGCTGATGCCGCGCATATGCGTTGGACGAAGGGGCCGATCCAGTCTGTTTTGCGACACGCGATGCCGCGCCAGAGACATTCTTTCACGCGGCTTCAGTTTCGCGCAAGCAACGCCCTCAATCGCCTGCCTGACAGGGGCTGAGGGCCGCCCATGCGGCAGCCCTCCAACACCAACTTGAGACCCTCAGGCCGAGTGGGAGAAGATGTCCTCGTCGTCCCAGCCGGCGAGGTCGAGCTTGGCCCGGGTCGGCAGGAAGGTGAAGCAGGCCTTGGCCAGTTCCATGCGGTCCTCGCGCTCCAGCCGCTTGTAGAGACCGCCCATGATGTCGTGCAGATAGAGGACGTCCGAGGCGGCGTATTCGACCTGCGCCTGCGACAGGGTCTCCGCGGCCCAGTCCGACGATTGCTGCTGCTTGGAGATGTCGACGCCGACCATCTCGCGGGCGAGATCCTTCAGACCGTGCCGGTCGGTGTAGGTGCGGGTCAGGCGCGAGGCGATCTTGGTGCAGAAGATGCCGTCGGTCATCACGCCGAAGGCATGGTAGAGCGCCGCCACGTCGAAGCGGGCGTAATGGAAGATCTTGGTCTTGGCCGGGTCCTTGAGAAGCGCCGTGATGTTCGGCGCCTCACGCTGGCCCTTGGCGATCTGGACGACGTCGGCGGTGCCGTCGCCTGGCGACAGCTGGACGACGCAGAGGCGGTCGCGGCGGGTGTCGAGGCCGAGGGTCTCGGTGTCGATCGCCACCGGGCCGGTGTAGCGGGAAATGTCGGGAAGATCGCCTTTGTGGACGCGGATGGTCATGGATCGCCTTCGCTCAGGGAAAATGTCTGCTTCGCTCTACCGGATTTCGCCGGCGAGGCCAAAGGTCTTCGGCGATCGGAACGGCGCGGTGGCCTCGGCGTACCGCCGTCAGGCGTTGCCGTCGTTGGAAACCCTGCTGCGCGGCGGCGTGCTCCAGCCGGTACGCGGATCGAAGAAGCCACCGTCCAGATGGGCATGCCCCCAGGCCATGACGCCGAGAAGCGCATCCTCCAGGGAGCGGCCGCGCGCCGTCAGGTGATATTCGTGCCGCGGCGGACGATCGGCATAGGGCCGTCGCTCGACCAGGCCCCAGGTCTCCAGCCGGCGCAGCCGGTCGCTGAGGATGTTGGTCGGAATGCGCTCGGCGCTTTCATGCAGGGCGCCGAAGGTGTGCTTGCCGTGCCAGAGCAGGTCGCGGACGATCAGCAGCGTCCACTTGTCCCCGAAGATGTCCAGCGTGCGGGCGATCGAGCAGCGCGAGCGAAAATGCCCTCGCGTCGTGTCACGGTCATCCTGCCCCATCCGCTGCTCCTCTTCCGTCCCCTTGCAAGTTACTTGACGGAAAAACAACTTGCAAAACGAAAGTGACGCTTCGTCTGTCGCATCCGAGCATCGGGCGATAGTGTGGCCCGTTCCGCGCCCGGTTTCGGCGCTGCTGGGAGGTGCAAACCCTGCCGGCAGCCATGGGTCCTCAAGACGATCGCCGGGCGCCGGAGCACGGCGGGTCAACCGGTTCGCGATCGCCGCGCCAGTCACATGTGCACTGCCGCATTCGCTGCCGTCGCACCGCTTCACAAGCCGTGCCAACTCGGTCAGTCTGCGGCCAGAAGATCCCCTTCCCGAAAGTCGCGCCATGAACGTCACCCCTCCCTATCTCATGTTCCTCGGCGACGTGCCGGACGCGCTGGCCGCCAAGACCGCACAGGGCGTCGTCGACTGGCGTCGGGACTGGTGCCTGGCCCAGTTGCGGCTGCCGGGCTGCGGCGCCGATCTCGGCCTCGACGAGATGACGGTGCCAGAGGCGGTCGCGGCCGGCGCGAAGACGATGGTCGTCGGCGTCGTCAATGCCGGCGGGGTCCTGCCCGAGCACTGGATCGACACCATCGTGACGGCGCTCGAAGCCGGGCTGGATGTCGCCAGCGGCCTGCATGTGCGCCTCGGCTCGATTGAGCGCATCGCAGCGGCGGCCGAGGCGAACGGCCGCAAGCTGACGGACCTGCGGCAGCCCGATCGCAGCTACGCCACCGGCAAGGGCCACAAGCGCAGCGGCAAGCGCCTGCTGGCGGTCGGCACCGATTGTTCGGTCGGCAAGAAATACGCCGCCCTCTGCCTGGAGCGTGACATGCAGGCGGCCGGCTTCGACGCCGAGTTCCGCGCCACCGGCCAGACCGGCGTCCTGATCGCCGGGCGCGGCGTGCCCCTGGATGCCGTGGTTGCCGACTTCATTGCCGGCGCGGCCGAATGGCTGACGCCCGATGCCGCGGACGACCACTGGGACGTGGTCGAGGGGCAGGGTTCGCTGTTCCACCCGTCCTTTGCCGGCGTGACCCTCGGTCTGCTGCACGGTTCGCAGCCCGATGCCTTCGTCGTCTGCCACGAGCCGACCCGCACCACGATGCGCGGCGTGGCGACGCCGCTGCCGACCATCGCGGCGGTCATCGAGGCGACCATCGCCATGGGCCGGCTGACCAATCCGGACATTCGCTGCGTCGGCCTCTGCGTCAACACCGCCAAGCTCGAGGAGGATGCGGCGCGGGCGTTGCTGGCCGAACTGGCCGAGGAACATGGCCTGCCGGCCACCGATCCGGTGCGCTTCGGCTCGGCGCCGGTGGTGGACGAGATCGCCCGGATCTACGGCGGGCCTTGACGGGGGAGGCCATCGTGCCGGAAAGGGCGGTCGCCTTTCGGAGGCGATGATGTAAGGTCCGGCCGTGACAGGCCTCTGGGAGGAGCCGTAGATGAGTCAGGGTACGCCGGGAGAACTGGAGAAGCATCACGAGCTGGCGCCGGACGGCGAGCCCGTGAGCCACCACGATCCCTTGTCCTCGGGCTTCCCGCTCGGCACGGAAGGGCGGATCCTGTTCTGGATCGCCTTCACCTTCTCGATCTTCCAGCTCGCCACGGCGGCGCATCTGTGGGACCTGCCGAGCCAGATCGTGCGGGCCGTTCATGTCGGCTTCCTGTGCCTGCTCGGCCTGCCGCTGGTCGCCGCCATCAAGGGCGAGAATGCCGGGCTGAGGGCGCTGTTCTGGCTGCTCGGCCTCGCCGGCATGGGCGTCGCCGTCTATCAATGGTGGGAATACGAGGCGCTGATCTTCCGCGCCGGCATGCCGTCGCTGGCCGACACGATCGTCGGCGTCGCCGCGCTGGCCGTGCTCTTCGTCGCCACCTGGCGGATCATGGGGCCGGCCCTGCCGATCATCGCCGGCCTGTTTCTCGCCTATTGCCTGTTCGGCCGCTTCCTGCCGTCGCCCTTCGTCATCCGCTACTACCCGTTCAGCCAGATCGTCGATCACATGGCCTTCGGCACCGAGGGCATCTACGGCATCCCGACCTACGTCTCGTCCTCCTACATCTTCCTGTTCATCCTGTTCGGCTCGTTCCTCGAGCGGGCCGGCATGATCAAGCTGTTTACCGACATCTCGCTCGGCCTCGTCGGCGGGGCCAAGGGCGGCGCCGCCAAGGTCGCGGTCATCTCCTCCGGCCTGATGGGCACGATCTCCGGCTCGGGCGTCGCCAATGTGGTGACCACCGGCCAGTTCACCATTCCCCTGATGAAGCGCTTCGGCTATCGCGCCGCCTTTGCCGGCGGCGTCGAATCCACCGCCTCGATGGGCGGCCAGATCATGCCGCCGGTGATGGGCGCCGTCGCCTTCATCATGGCCGAGACGCTGAACGTGCCCTATGCCGCCGTCGTCCAGGCCGCGGTCATTCCGGCGGTGCTGTATTTCGGCTCGGTGTTCTGGATGGTGCATCTGGAGGCCGGCAAGCGCGGCCTGATCGGCCTGGAGAAGGGCGAGCTGCCCTCGGCGCTGAACGCGCTGAAGAAGGGCTGGTACCTGCTCCTGCCGCTCGGCGTGCTCGTTTACCTGCTGTTCACCGGCTACACGCCGCTCTATGCCGGCACGATCGGCCTGGCGCTGACCGCGCTCCTGATCCTCGGCGCGCCGCTGGCCGGCCGGATCTCGGTGCAGGGGCTGCGCTACGTCTTCTGGATCGGCCTCGGCCTCTCGGCCGCGGCCTTCTTCGAATACGGCATCCTGCCGGTGGTCATCGCGCTGGCCGTGCTGATCGCTCTCTGCGCCCTGTTCCGGGGCGGCCGCGAGACGCTGCTCCTGACCCGCGACGCGTTGGCCGAGGGCGCCAAGACGGCCCTGCCGGTGGGTATCGCCTGCGCCATCGTCGGCATCATCGTCGGCACGATGACGCTGACCGGCGTTGCCAACACCTTCGGCCAGTTCATCGTGGCGGTCGGCGACACCTCGCTGTTCCTGTCGCTGGTGCTGACCATGATCACCTGCCTGATCCTGGGCATGGGCATCCCGACGATCCCCAACTACATCATCACCTCGTCGATCGCCGGCCCGGCGTTGCTCGCCCTCGGCGTGCCGCTGATCGTCTCCCACATGTTCGTCTTCTATTTCGGCATCCTTGCCGACCTGACGCCGCCGGTGGCGCTGGCCTGCTTTGCGGCCGCGCCCATCGCCAAGGCGCCGGGACTGAAGATCTCCTTCGAGGCAGTGAAGGTCGCGCTCGCCGGCTTCGTCATCCCCTTCATGGCGGTCTACACGCCTGCCCTGATGCTCCAGGATGGCGGTCCGCTGGCCGAATCCATCGGCTACTGGCCGGCCGTCGCCTACATCGTCTTCAAGGCGTGCCTGGCCATCGGCCTGTGGGGCGCCGCGGCGATCGGCTACCTGGTCGCGCCGCTGAAATGGTGGGAGCGGGCGGTGGCGACCGTCGCGGCCTTCACGCTGATCGCCGCAATGCCGATCACCGACGAGATCGGCTTTGCCCTGGCGGCGCTGATCCTCGGCTGGCATGCGCTGCAGATCCGCCGGCACGGCCGGCCCGAGGCGGTCAACCGCACCGGCGGTGGCAGCGGACCCGCCAAAGCCGGTGCCGCCTCCCGCGACGAGACGGTGTCGCCGGCCGAATGATCTGCATCGCCGCCGGCGCCAAGGCGCTGACCCTGGCCGCCACCGCCTTCTCGCTGTCCTGGACCCATTCGGTCGAGAAGACCCGCTGGGAGGAGCGCTGGGTGGCGGGGCCGCAGGGGCTGACGGTCGTCGAAGGCCGCGTCGAGGGCTCGGGCGCCGGCATGGAGCCGCCGCCGGACGCCGTCCTGCGCGACGGCGCCTATGTCTACAAGCCGCATCTGGCGCCGGTCCCCGAACTCGTCCTCGCCGCCTCCGGCGCCACCGGCTCCGGCTGGACGCTTTGCCCCTTGGGTGATGTTGCGGACGCTCCGGACGCCGGCGCCTGCCTCACCCTCGGCAAAACCGCCGCCGCCCCGGTGCGGATCTCGGTGTGTTCGGCCGCTGGTGGTGAAGGCGCCGCCACGCACCGCTGACGCAAGTGCTGGATTGCGCCTTTGGAGCTGACGCAGCAACGCCGCGTTTGCGAAAGCGGCTACCGACGAGCCATCAACCGTCGCTCTCGCCACCTCAACCACGCCCGACCCAAGGCGCGCCTACCCCCGACGCGTGTCATCCTCGGGCTTGACCCGAGGACCCATGCCTCTGCGCCTCGGTGTCCACTCCGTCGGATAATAGCGATGCGTCTCCGGGAACGGCATGGGTCCTCGGGTCAGGCCCGAGGATGACGACCGTGTTTGGCGGAATGGCTCTTCCGGCGAGGTCGGCAGTTGCTCGACGCTCGCCATCCGCACGACGCTTGATCCATGGCACCCCACCCCCGACGCGCGTCATCCTCGGGCTTGACCCGAGGACCCATGCCTCCGCGCTTCAGTGACCGCTCCCTCGAAGACCAGCCCAGCGCCCAAGGTAGCGTCCCGCGTCTCGATCGGGCAGGCTGGCAGTGCCGGCAACCGGCCGGCAGACGCAAGGGGGCACGCCATGTCGTTCACCGAAGCCATCCGTTCGGTCTTTGCAAATTACGCAACCTTCCGGGGCCGCGCGCCGCGCTCGGAATTCTGGTGGTTCGCGCTGTTCACGCTGCTCGGCAATTTCGTCCTGGGTATCCTCGATGCGATTCTCGTCGGCCCGGCCATGGGCCTCGCGCCTTTCTCGGGCGAGGGTTACCAGCCGCTCGGTTCGATCTTCTCGCTGGCGATCTTCATCCCGTCGCTGGCCGTCTCGGTGCGCCGCCTGCACGACACCGGCCGCAGCGGCTGGTGGTTCCTCGTCAATCTGGTGCCGCTGATCGGCTGGCTGGTGTTCCTTTACTTCGTGGTGCAGCCCAGCGACGCCGCCAACCGCCATGGCCCGCCGCCATCGTCGAGCGGTGGCGTCGTGCGCTGAGGGCGTGGCGATGCTTTGATGCGGTGCGCTTTGTGGATGGGGATCTTCCGTCGAAGGATCGGACGGCATCAACGGGAATGGCATGGGTCCTCGGGTCAAGCCCGAGGATGACGACCTTGATCGATGATGGCGCTCTTCCGCTGAGGCTGGCAGTTGCTCGACGCGACCCCCTGCACGACGTCGAACATCGGCACCCCACCCCCGACGCGCGTCATCCTCGGGCTTGACCCGAGGACCCATTCCTCGGCGGTTCGGTGCCCACTCCGTCGGAGGATCTGGCGTCGCCACCGGGTACTGCATGGGTCCTCGGGTCGAGCCCGAGGATGGCGACCTCGTTGGAGGTCACGGCCTTGCCGGCACGTCCCGCACGAACATCGCCCGCCGGCTGCCCTTCCTACCGCTGGCGTTCGCGCCAGTGGGGGTCGATCCAGGGCTGCTTGTCGGGCTCGGGGGCCAGCATGCCGTCGCCGAGAATGTGGTCGGCCGCCTTCTCGCCGACCATGATCGAGGGGCCGTTGAGATTGCCGTAGGGGATGCGCGGGAAGATCGAGGAATCGGCCAGCCGCAGGTTCTCGGTGCCGATCACCCGGCAGGCCGGGTCGACCACCGCGTCCGGATCGTCGGCCGCGCCGAGGCGGCAGGTGCCGCAGGGATGATAGGCGCTCTCGGCATGTTCGGCGATGAAGGCGTCGAGTTCGGCATCGCTCTGCACGGCCGCGCCGGGCTGGATTTCCGGCCCGCGATAATCGTCGAAGGCGGCCTGGGCGAAGAGCTCGCGGGTCAGCCGGATCGCCTGGCGGAACTCGGGAAAGTCGTCCGGATGCGTCATGTAGTTGAAGCGGATCGAGGGCGCAGCGCCCGGATCGTCGCTCTTCAGCCGGATCCGGCCGCGCGACTTGGAGCGCATCGGCCCGACATGGGCCTGGAAGCCATGGCCGGGGGCCGCGGCCTGGCCGTCGTAGCGGATTGCGCCGGGCAGGAAGTGATACTGGATGTCGGGATATTCGATCCCCGGTGCCGAGCGGATGAAGCCCGCCGCCTCGAAATGGTTGGTGGCACCGTAGCCGGTGTGCATCAGCATCCATTCGAGCCCGACGCGGCCCTTGGCGAAGAGATGCAGATAGCCGTTGAGGGTGATCGGCTGGGTGCAGGATTGCTGGATATAGACCTCCAGATGGTCCTGCAGGTTCTGGCCGACGCCCGGCCGCGCCACCCGGGTGCGGATGCCGACGCGCGACAGTTCGGCCGGATCGCCGATGCCCGAATGCATGAGGATGGTCGGCGAATTGATGGCGCCGGCCGCCAGCACCACCTCGCGCCGGGCCCGCACGATGCCGGTGCGCCGGCCCCGCCGGCCGATCTCGACGCCAACGGCGCGGGTGCCCTCGAAGGCGATGCGCGCGACATTGCCATGCACCAGCCGGCAATTGCCGCGGGCCATGGCCGGACGCAGATAGGCGTTGGCGGCCGACCAGCGCCGGCCGCGCCAGATCGTCTGCTGCATCGGGCCGAAGCCCTCCGGCTTTTCGCCGTTGTAATCGTCGGTCAGCGGATAGCCGGCCTGTCTGCCGGCCTCGATGAAGGCGCCGTAGAGCGGGTTCTCCATGGCGCCGCGCTGGACATTGAGCGGGCCGGACATGCCGCGCCACGCCGGATCGCCGGCCGGCAGCCCGTCGGCACGGGGCTCGGTGCCGCCGCCCTCGAAGCATTCCATCCGCTTGAAATAGGGCAGGACGTCGCCGTAGCCCCAGCCCGCCGCGCCGCTCTCGGCCCAATGGTCGAAATCCTTGGCGTGGCCGCGCACATAGACCATGCCGTTGATCGAGGACGAGCCGCCGATGACGCGGCCGCGGGGCGTCGCCAGCCGGCGGCCGGCCAGCGTCTCTTCCGGCTCGGCCCGGTAGCCCCAGTCGTAGCGCGCCATGTTCATCGGGAAGGACAGCGCGCCCGGCATCTGGATGAAGGGGCCCGCATCGGTACCGCCGGCCTCGACCACGACGACGTCGTAGCGTCCGGATTCCGACAGGCGGTAGGCCAGCGCCGAACCGGCCGAGCCGGAGCCGACGACGACGTAGTCGGCTTCGTCGAGGGTCTTCATGGGGCAATCTCCGCATCGATGACCCGCTCGATCATCCGCACGGCGGCGGCGCGATCGGGCGCGGTGAGGGGTGTCAGGGCCTGGCGCAGCCAGACGCCGTCGATCATGGCGCCGGCGGCAGCGGCGACGGAGACCGCGGCGACCGGGCCGACCAGCGGCTCCAGGCCCGAGATGAGATTGGTCTCCAGCCGCCGGAAATAGACGCGTAGCAGGCGCGCCGCTTCCGAGGAGCGCCGGGCGTAGACGTAGAAGACCAGCCAGGCGCTGATCGCCTCGCGGCGGAACTGGCTTTCGTCGAAGGCCGCCTCGATCACCGCCGAGACGCGCTCGCGCGGCGTGCGCGAGGCGATCAGCCGCCGGGTGACCTCGGCGCGGAACTCGCGCAACAACTGGCGCATGGCGGCGATCAGCAGATCGTCCTTGGCGCCGAAATAATGGTGGGCGAGGGCGGGCGAGACGCCGGCCCGCGCCGCGATGTCGGCCATGGTCACTTCGATCGAGCCGGCCTGCTCGACGGCGCCGATCACGGCACCGATCAGCGCCTGGCGACGCTCGGTCTCGATTCCGCCACGGCCGAGGCGGGGCGTTTTCAACTGGGTCATGCCGTAAAGATAATGATGTTGATTGATCAGTCAATCAATTGTGGCGAGGTCCATGCCCCAGAGGTCGGGGAAGCGGCTGCGGAGCCTGTCCGCCACCCTGTTCAAACCGCCTCTCCTCTGCCTATCATCACGGATGCGCGGCACGCCCTGCGATCCGCCCGGCCTACTTCGGGATCCTGGCATCCCCCAGCGAAAGAGATGTGACATGAGGCTACTGACAGGGGGCGCGGCGATCGCGCTGACGGCGGCAATGGCGGGCCCGGCGCTTGCCGATTACACGCTGACGATCCTGCACACCAACGACATGCACAGCCGGATCGAGCCGATCAACAAATACGATTCCACCTGTTCGGCCGACGAACTGGCGGAAGCCAAGTGCTTCGGCGGGTCGGCGCGGCTCCTGTCGGGCATCCGGGCGGCGCGCGAAGCCCATCCCAACACGCTGCTCGTCGACGGCGGCGACCAGTTCCAGGGCACGCTGTTCTACACCCGCTACAAGGGCAAGGCCGCCGCCGAGATGATGAACGCGCTCGGCTATGACGCGATGACCGTCGGCAACCACGAGTTCGACGACGGTCCGAAGGTGCTGCGGGCCTTCATGGAAGAGGTCGAGTTCCCGATCCTGCTCGCCAATGCCGACATCTCGGCCGAGCCGGAACTGGCCGATACGCTGAAGCCCTCGGCGGTGATCGAGAAGGACGGCGAGACGATCGGCCTGATCGGCGTGACGCCGGCCGACACCGGTGAGTTGTCGAGCGCCGGCCCCAATGTGCGGTTTTCCGATCCCATCGAGGCGGTCCGCGCCGAGGTCGACCGGCTGACCGGCGAGGGTGTCACCAAGATCGTGCTGCTCAGCCATTCGGGCTACGCCGTCGACCAGCGCATCGCCGCGGCCGTCAGCGGCATCGACGTCATCGTCGGCGGCCACTCCAACACGCTCTTGTCCAACACCGACGAGAAGGCCGCCGGTCCCTATCCGACCATGGTGCCGAACCCGGACGGCGTCGACGTGCCGATCGTCCAGGCCTACGCCTATGGCAAGTATCTCGGCGAACTGACCGTGACCTTCGACGATTCCGGCGTGGTCACTGCCGCGGTCGGCAATCCGGTGATCATGGATGGCGAGATCGCCGAGGACAGCGATCTCAAGACGCGCATCGAGGAACTGGCCAGGCCGCTCCAGGAAATCCGCGAGAAGGTCGTCGGCCGCACCGAGGACCCCATCGACGGGTCGCGCGACACCTGCCGGGCACAGGAATGCGAGATGGGCAATCTCGTCGCCGACGCCATGCTGGCCCGTGTCGCCGACCAGGGCACGGCGGTCGCCATCGTCAATGGCGGCGGCCTGCGCGCCTCGATCGACGCCGGCGAGATCACCATGGGCGACGTGCTGACGGTGCTGCCCTTCCAGAACACCCTGTCGACCTTCAAGCTGACCGGCGCCGACATCAAGGCAGCGCTCGAGAACGGCGTCTCCGAGGTCGAGGAGGGCGGCGGCCGCTTCCCGCAGGTGGCGGGGCTCAGATACAGCTGGTCGCGGGCCGGCACGCCGGGCGAGGACCGCATCCGCTCGGTCGAGATCCGCGAAGGCGATGGCTACGTGCCGCTCGATCCGGAGAAGACCTATCTCGTCGTTTCCAACAATTTCATGCGCGGCGGCGGCGATGGCTATGGCGTCTTCGCCGAGAAGGGCACCGAGGCCTATGATTTCGGCCCGGCGCTGGAAGAGGTGGTGGTCGAGTATCTCGCCCGCGACAACGCCGCCTATGCGCCCTTCACCGAAGGCCGCATCACCGAGATGTAGTAGGCGCGTCCTGCACGCCGCGCTATTGGGAAAAGGCCGGCGGCAGCGCCGGCCTTTTTGCGTGAGGGGCGTCGATGACCGAGAGACTGAACAGGATCGGCTGGATCGAGGGACTGGCCGCGCTGGCGATCGTCGTCGCAACAGCGGCGCTCCTTCTGGCCATGGGCCGCACGCCGATCTGCGAATGCGGCACGATCAAGCTGTGGCACGGCGTCGTGGTCAGTTCGGAAAATTCCCAGCATCTGTCCGACTGGTACTCGCCGTCGCACCTGATCCACGGCTTCCTGTTCTTCTTCGCCGGCTGGCTGGTCCTGCGGCGGGCCAGCTTCGGCACGCGGCTGATCCTGGCCCTGGTGGTGGAATGCGCTTGGGAGATCGCCGAGAACACCGATGCGGTGATCCAGCGCTACCGCGAGGCGACAATTGCCCTCGACTATTACGGCGACAGCGTCCTGAACTCGGTGGCCGACATCGGCTTCATGGTGCTGGGGTTCTGGCTGGCGAGCCGGCTGCCGATCTGGCTGACCGTGACGATCGCCGTGGGACTTGAGATCTTCGTCGGCTGGATGATCCGCGACAATCTCACCCTCAATGTCCTGATGCTGCTGTGGCCGCTGGACGCGGTAAAGGCCTGGCAGGGCGGCGCCTAGGCGCGGCCGGGCAAAAGGCAGCAGGCGGATAAGTCCGGCAGCGGCGCGTCCCTCGAACGCGCCGCTGCCATCCGTTCGTCTCAGGCCGCGGTGGGGGGGGCCGGTTCGAGCCGTGCGCCGAGCGACTTGGCGGCATCGCGGAACGACACCAGCCGGCGGGCGCTCTCGTCCCACAGGACCAGCTTCACGCAGTTGAAGCTCTGGCGAATGGTGATGCGGCCGAGCCCGTGCAGCTCGGGAAATTCACGCAGCACCTCCGGCAGGCGGTAGAACGGCACCGTGCTCGACAGGTGATGCACGTGATGGATGCCGATATTGCCGGTGAACCAGCGCAGCACCGGCGGCAGGTCGTAATGCGACGAGCCGTGCAGGGCGGCGTGCTGGAACTTCCACTCGTCGCTCTCCGACCAATGGGTCTCCTCGAACTGGTGCTGCACGTAGAACAGCCAGACGCCGGCCGTCGCGGCCATCAGTGTGATCGGCAGCTGCACCGCCAGGAAGGGCACGAGGCCCATCGCCCAGATCAGCATCGCCGCCGGAATGGCGATGCCGAGATTGGTGGCGAGCGTCGAGGTCCAGGGCTGCACGCCGGCGCGCATCAGGCCGACCGGCAGGCGGTACTGGCAGATGAACAGCCATGCGGGCCCGAGGCCGAACATCACCGCCGGGTGGCGGTAGAGCCGGTAGCGGATGCGGCCCCATTTGGTCAGGGCGTTGTACTCGGCGACGGTCAGCGTATCGACGTCGCCGATGCCGCGCTGGTCCAGATTGCCGGTGGTGGCGTGGTGCACGGCATGGGTGCGGCGCCAGTAATCATAGGGCGTGAAGGTAACGACGCCGATGACCCGGCCGGTCCAGTCGTTGACCGCCCGGCGGGCGAATAGCGAGCCGTGGCCGCAATCGTGCTGCAGCATGAACAGCCGCACCAGGAAGCCGGCGGCCGGCACGGTGAGGATCAGCCCCCACCAGTGGCCGTGGGTGACCGCGACGGCGGTCAGGGCCCACAGGGCGACGAAGGGAATGGCGGTGACGGCGATCTCCCAGACGCTGCGCGCCGTATCCGGCTTGCGGTACCGTGCAAGCGCTTTGGTCCAGGAGATGGTCTTGGCGTCGGCTGCGGTGCCGACCGTATCGGTGGAGGTCAAGGAGTATCCAAGCTGGGGTGCCCTCGCCGACCGAGCGCCATCGACCGATCGCGGATCGGGCGGCTGGCGGGAAAACGAGGAGAGATGCGGGAGCGAACCGGCTCGCGCTCCTCCGAGGGCAGGGGGTATTCCCTGCTGACGTGTCTATCATCATGGCGCATTGAGGCAAGGTTGCGACGCGCCCGGCCGATCAATTTCCCCGTGACGCGTGTTGCCGCCCTCACGCTGCCTCGGCGGACAGCCCCCGGTGGTCGAGCAGGAACCTCGCAAAGAACGGCAGGCTCGCCGAGCCGATCTCGCGGGCGCCGGCGCCCATCGTCCCGGCCCGGATGTCGAGGGGCGTCAGGCCCTGGCGCCTGAGCCGCACCATCGCCCTCTGGGTCGCCTCGACCAGCCGTGCCCGCACGTTCTCGGGAAAGCCGCCGTCGATGACCGCGCATTCGAAATCATAGACCGCGCTGGCGGAGACGATGGCATAGGCGAGGCCGCGCGCGGCGATGCCCAGCCAGTGGTCGAGGACGGCGCCGAGTTCGTCCCACGCGCCGGCATCCTTCCACAGGACCAGCGGGTCGCCGCCCTCGGCCGCGATCATCTTCTCCAGGACGTGGATCGAGGCGAAGTTGATCAGCTGCTCGAAGCCGTCCAGCCGGACGCCGGCCACCCCTTCGCGGGCCGCGCGCGGCACCGGCATCGAGCCCAGCGCGCCGGCATTGCCGGTGCGCCCGGTGACGAGGTCGCCGCCCATGACGATCCCGCCGCCGACAAAGGCGCCGACGAAGAAATAGACATAGTCCAGCGACGTCGTTGTGCCGAAGACGGTCTCGGCGGCGCAGGCCGCCGTCGCGTCATTGGCCAGATTGACGGGCAGGCCGGTGATCGCGACGAGCTCGGCGACGATGTCGATCCGGCGCCAGGCGTCCATGCGCTCGGCCGGCGCGCCGATCTCCTCGGCCCAGGACCACATCTCGTAGGGCATGGCGACGCCGAGGCCGACGATCCGCAGGCGCAGCCGGGCCTCGATCGCGCTGGCGACGCGCGGCTGCGCCGCGCGCACGAAGTCGAGGACGAGGTCGACGTCGGGATAGGCATAGGTCAGCCGTTCGCGCGCCCGCACCACGCCGAGGAAATCCATCAGCACGAGTTCGACCGAGCGGCGGCCAATCTTCAGGCCGAAGGTGAAGGCCCCGGAGGGATTGAGCCGCATCGGGATCGAAGGCTGGCCGACCCGGCCGCGCCGCGGCTTGTCCCGCAGCACCAGTTCTTCCGCCTCGAGCGCCCGCATGATCACCGAGGCGGTCTGGGCCGACAGGCCTGTCCGCCGGGCGATCTCGGCCTTGGCGAGCTCGCCGTGCTGCCGGATGAGGCTGAGGACGGTGCGCTCGTTGTGGGCGCGCAGGCCGGACTGGTTGGACCCGCGCATGCGGCCTGATAACGACGGTATCTCGGGGGTAACGCCTTCGGCCTGCGGGTCCATGCTTCCTCCTCGCGGGCGTTCAGGCGGTCCGGCACGGTCGATCCCGGCGGACCACGCCCCATATTCCACGACGGCTCGCAATGGCCGGATCGTTGCATCGAACCCGGCTGCCGTCAATAAATAAATCAATGTGATTTATCATCGTTGACAGCGTTTCCGGCTTGGTGTTTCGTAGGGTGGATCGGGCTGGCGAGGAGGCTGGCCCGCCGCGTTTCACGGCGCGTCAATGTCGGCCGGATGGCCGACGGTTCTGGGAGGTTCTCAACGTGACATTCCGCACGCTACTCGCATCCACCGCCATTGTCGGCCTCGCGGCCCTCGCCACGCCGGCCGCAGCGCAGGACGCCAAGACCAGCGCCTGCCTGATCACCAAGACCGACATCAACCCGTTCTTCGTCAAGATGAAGGAGGGCGCCACGGCCAAGGCCGAGGAACTCGGCATCGAGCTGTCCAGCTATGCCGGCAAGGTCGATGGCGACCATGAAACCCAGGTCCAGGCGGTCGAAAGCTGCATCGCGGCCGGCGCCAAGGGCATCCTGATCGCCGCCTCCGACACCAAGGCGATCACCGACGTGGTCAAGCGGGCCCGTGACAACGGCGTTCTGGTGATCGCCCTCGACACGCCGCTGGAGCCGATCGACGCGGCCGACGCGACCTTCGCCACGGACAATTTCAAGGCCGGCCTGCTGATCGGCCAGTGGGCCAAGGCGACGATGGGCGACAAGGCGGCCGACGCCAAGATCGCGCTGCTCGACCTGTCGCCCTCGGCGCCGTCGGTCGACGTCCTGCGTGACCAGGGCTTCCTCAAGGGCTTCGGCGTCGACGTGAAGGACGAGTCGCAGATCGGCGACGAGGACGACCCGCGCATCGTCGGCCACGACGTGACCGCCGGCAACGAGGAAGGCGGCCGCACCGCGATGGAGAGCCTGCTCCAGAAGGATTCGGGCATCAACGTCGTCTACACGATCAACGAACCGGCCGCGGCCGGCGCCTATGAGGCGCTGAAGTCCTTCGGCATGGAGGAGAACGTCCTGATCGTTTCCGTCGACGGCGGCTGCCCGGGCGTCAAGAACGTCGAAGAGGGCGTCATCGGCGCCACCTCCCAGCAATATCCGCTGGACATGGCAGCCAAGGGCATCGAGGCGATCGCCCAGTATGCCAAGGACGGCACCGTGCCGCAGCCGACCGAAGGGCTCGACTTCTTCGACACCGGCGTCAACCTGGTGACCGACGCGCCGGTGGACGGTGTGGAGTCGATCAGCGTGGCCGAAGGCCTCGATCGCTGCTGGGGATGATGGACGAGCGGGCGGCCTTCGGGCCGCCCCTTTCCATCCCTGCAAACCCGCTTCCACCTTTGCCGAGCCGGCCCGATGCAGGGGCATGGCAGGGCCGACCGGAGTGAGACGACATGAGTGATCCGACCAGCCGGGGAGCGGATTTCGAATCCTCCCTGAAGGACAGCGACGTGACGGTCGCCGCCTTCGAGCGCCGCTCGCGCGGCCCGCTCGACGCGGCCCAGCATTTCCTTCACGGCGCACCGACCATGGTGCCGGTGATCGTGCTGCTCCTGTCGGTCGCCGTCTTCGGCGTGGTCTCCAACAATTTCTTCTCCGCCTTCAACCTGTCGCTGATCATGCAGCAGGTGGCGATCGTCGGCATTCTCGCCGCCGCCCAGAGCCTCGTCATCCTGACCGCCGGCATCGACCTGTCGGTCGCCGCGGTGATGGTGATGATCTCGGTGATCATGGGACGGCTCAGCGTCGAGGCCGGGCTGCCGGTGCCGCTCGCGATCCTCTCCGGCTTTGTCGTCGGCACGCTGACCGGCCTTCTCAACGGCATCCTGGTGACCAAGGTGCGGCTGCCGCCCTTCATCACCACCCTCGGCACCTGGAACGTCTTCCTGGCGCTGAACTATTATTTCTCCAATCGCGAGACGATCCGCAGCCAGACTCTGGATGCCGAGGCCCCGCTGCTGAAGCTGTTCGGCGAGCGCTTCAACATCGGTGGCGCGGTCCTGACCTGGGGCGTCGTCCTGATGGTCGTGATCTTCGTCGTGCTCTGGTTCGTCCTCAACCGCACCGCCTGGGGCCGGCATGTCTACGCCATCGGCGACGACAAGGAAGCGGCGGAACTGTCGGGCATCCGCACCGACCGGACGCTGATCTCGGTCTACATGGTCTCGGGCTTCATCTGCGCCCTGGCGGCCTGGGCCTCGATCGGCCGCGTCGGCTCGGTCAGCCCGACCTCCTTCTTCGAGGCCAATCTGGAATCCATCACCGCCGTGGTGATCGGCGGCATCTCGCTCTTCGGCGGGCGCGGCTCGATCATCGGGCCGATGATCGGCGCCCTGATCGTCGGCGTCTTCAATTCCGGCCTGCGCCTCGCCGGCGTCGACGTCCTGTGGCAGCTCTTCGCCACGGGCTGGCTGATCATTCTCGCGGTCGCGATCGACCAGTGGATCAGGAAGGTCTCCGCATGAGCACGTCCCAGACACCCGTCCTCTCGGCCCGCGGCATCGTCAAGAACTACGGCCGCGTCACTGCCCTCGATCACGCCGATTTCGATCTCTATCCCGGCGAGATCCTCGCCGTGATCGGCGACAACGGCGCCGGCAAGTCCTCGCTGATCAAGGCGATCTCCGGCGCCGTCAGCATCGACGAGGGCGAGATCCGCCTGAACGGCGAGCCGGTGCGCTTCACCTCGCCCATGCAGGCCCGCGATGCCGGCATCGAGACGGTGTACCAGAACCTCGCTTTGTCGCCGGCGCTGTCGATCGCCGACAACATGTTCCTCGGCCGCGAGATCCGCAAACCCGGCTTCATGGGCAAATATCTGCGCATGCTGGACCGCACCGCCATGGAGCGGATCGCTCGCGACAAGCTCTCCGAACTCGGCCTGATGACCATCCAGAACATCGGTCAGGCGGTCGAGACCCTGTCGGGCGGCCAGCGCCAGGGCGTCGCGGTGGCGCGCGCCGCGGCCTTCGGCTCCAAGGTGCTGATCCTCGACGAGCCGACGGCGGCCCTCGGCGTCAAGGAATCGCGCAAGGTGCTGGAGCTGATCCAGGACGTGCGCTCGCGCGGCATGCCGATCGTCCTGATCTCGCACAACATGCCGCATGTCTTCGAGGTCGCCGACCGGATCCATGTCCACCGTCTCGGCAAGCGGCTCTGCGTCATCGACCCGAAGACCGCCTCGATGAACGACGCCGTGGCGCTGATGACAGGCGCCAAGACCCCGGAATCGGACATGATCGCGGCCTGACGGCCGCGACCCTCGTCGAGAAGTGCAGCCCTACAGCGCGCCGGCGATGGCCCGCGCCAGGCCGAAGGCCCGCTGTTCGATCAGGATCGGCACCTCGCAGACATAGGTCAGCGACTCCCGGCGCTCGTTGAAGATGCGCGTGTCCCACAGCAGCGCCTGCCGGGCGTTCTCGATGTCGTTGTTGCTGGATGCGGGGTCGCGCTGCACCTCGGCGAAGTCGGCCGACTGCGCCCGCAGCTTGGCCGCCAGCGCCTTCTGCTTGGCGCCGTAGCGCTCGATGCCGCCCATCACCTCGCTGCGCTCGTTGTTCAGCCGCGCCAGCATGTCGACGAACAGCGCCGTGGCGGCAGCCTCTCGCTCGGCCTCCGGCAGGTCGGCGACATGCGCCCGGACCAGCGCTTCGGCCTCCTCCAGCGGCAGGCGCCGGGCCACCACCCGGTCGATCAGCGCCCGCATCTCGGCTGTCCGCTCAACCGTGTCGGCCAAAGCGAGATCGGGTCCCGCCCAGATCTGCGCCGGGGTGATCGATTCCACCCGGCGCTGGACGCAGGGCCAGTCGGTGGTGCCCTTTTCGCCGCCGCGCGCAAAGCTCATCGGATCGGCCGGCGCGCCGTCGCCGGCAGCCGGCTCCCCGTCCGTCTCCGCGGCGCTTCCCTCCGGCGCCGCTGCATCGGCCGGCGGAGCATTGGTGGGGGCGGGGCCGGGCACGACGAAGCCCTCCGGCACGGCGCGCGGCGATGCGCCGTCCTGCGCCACTGCGCTGCCGGTGCCGGTGCCGATGGCAGTCGCGAGGGCCAACAGCGACACGGTGGCAATCGCGAAGTGGCGGGCGGTGAGACGGACGAACATGGGGATCCTCCCTTTATCGCGGCGCGCAATGGCGGCCCGGCATCGGCGGCCGCCGGATGCTGCCTATTGCTGGCGCTTGCGGCTGATCAGCCCGCGCTGTGGGTCGTAGGAGATGATCGCGCCGCCGAGGAAGACGATCGTGCAGCCGACGACGATCGCCAGCGCCGGGGCGTTGAGCTGGCCGTACAGCGCGAACCGCACCAGCTCGACGGCGTGGGTGAACGGGTTGAACAGGCAGATCTGGTAGAGCAGCGGGCTCGATTCCTGCACCCGCCACAGCGGGTAGAGCGCCGAGGAGGCGAAATACATCGGGAAGATCACGAAGTTCATCACCCCGGCGAAATTCTCCAATTGCTGCACCAGCGACGACAGCAGCATGCCCAGCGAGCCGAGCATCAGGCCGCTGATGATCAGCGCCGGCAGCACATAGAGATAGCCCGACCAGTGCGGCTGCACCTCCCAGAACCAGGCGATGGCGAAGAACACGTAGACCTGCAGGATGCCGACGGCGACGCCGGCGCCGAGCTTGGCGACCAGCAGAAACCAGCGCGGCAGCGGCGAGACCAGCAGTGTCTTCATCGTCCCGGTCTCGCGGTCGTAGACCATCGAGAGCGACGATTGCATGCCGTTGAACAGGAGGATCATGCCGACCAGCCCCGGCGTGATGTAGACCTCGTAGAGAATATAGGTCTGGTAGGGCGCGGTGATCGACACGCCGAGGACCTGCCGGAAGCCGGCGGCGAAGATGAACAGCCACAGGAGCGGTCGCACCAGGGCCGAGACGAAGCGCTCGCGCTGATGCAGGAAGCGCAGCGCCTCGCGCCCGACAATGCCGCGCAGGCAGATCGCATAGGCCGAGAGCGGAACGCCGCGGGCCGGCTCGCGGCCGGCCATGTCGGGCGTGGCGCTCATGGCATCGTCTCCGGTTCCACCTTCGGCGTCGCCAGCCCCGTGAGCCGCGAGAAGGCGTCGCGGATCGAGCCGGCGCTTTCCGCCGCCACGACGTCCGGCACCCGGCCTTCGGCCAGCACCTTGCCGTGATGCAGCACGACCACGCGGTCGCTTTCGTCGATCTCGTCGATCAGATGCGTCGCCCACAGGACGCTGACGCCCTCGTCGGCGACGAGCCGGCGGACCTCCGCGACGATCTCGGCGCGCGAGCGGATGTCGAGCCCGACCGTCGGCTCGTCGAGCAGGATCAGGCGGGGCCGATGCATGAAGGCGCGCACGATCTCGACGCGGCGCAGCTGGCCGCCGGACAGGCTGCGGGCCTTGTCGCCGAGCCGGTCGATCAGCTCCGAGCCCTGCAGGATCTCCGCGATGCGCTGCCGGGCGGCGGCGCGGGACATGCCGTGCAGCGCGGCGTGATAGGTCAGGTTCTGGCCGATCGACAGTTCCAGATCGAGGGTGCGGGCCTGGAACACCACGCCCAGCCGGCGCAGCGCCTCGCCGGGATGGCGGTCGAGCGGCCAGCCGAGAATGTCGATCCGGCCCTCGCGCACGTTGAACAGGCGCGTCACCAGAGAGAACAGCGTCGACTTGCCGGCGCCATTGGGGCCGAGCAGCGCGGTGAAGGAGCCCTGCGGCACCGTGAAGGACACGTCCTCGAGCGCCTTGCGGGGGCCATAGGCATGGCTGACATGGGCGACGGAAAGGGCAGCGACCCCTGGCTCATGCGGCTTGGTGGCTGAAACCATCGTCATCCGTTGCAATCTGTGCGCCCGCCCGACCTTACCGCGAGGGCTGTGAGAAAACACCCGCCAAAACACCGGCAACCCGCCCGCCGGTCCGGCGGGGCGGGCTGCCCGTGATCGTTCACGAAGGTGCGGATCAGGGAACGACCGTGATCGTGCCCTTCATGCCTTCCTTCTCGTCCAGCCCCTCGACATACCAGTCGTAGCGGCCCGGACGGATGGTCTGGAACTGCACGGTGATCGGGCCCTTGGCGTCGAATTCCAGCCAGGCCGGCGCGCCGTTCATGTGGATCTCGCGATCCTCGATGACGATCTGGTTGTTCCAGACGCTCCGGAAGAAGGCCGGGGCATGGAACTTGTACTCGACGCCGCCATCCGAGACGATGTCCCAGCGATAGGGCTGGCCGGCGCGCAGGACGAAATCCTTGGCGCTGACCGCATAGGGATCGTCACTGGAGCCGATCGTCAGGGGCGTGATGATCTGCGAGGAGAGCGACAGCGGCGGCAGGCCGATCTGGTCGCCGTTGAGGGCGCTGGCCGGCATCAGTTCCGAGCCCGGCATCATCTCCAGTTCGCTGGCCGGCGGCACCATGGCGCCGCCATGGGCGTCGTCATCGTCATCGTCGTCATCATCATCATCATCGTCGTCATCGGCGGTGACGGATGCATTGCCACTGTCCTGCGCGGCGGCGACGGTCGCCGGCGCAAAGGCCAGGAAGGCCGCCATCAGCGATAGCCAGACTGGTTTCATTCTCTCTCTCCCCAAAACATGGCTGCGGGACGCAGCCCTTCAGATCCTCCCCGCGACGCGCGGCCGGCTATTCGTCTCCCGCCACGGCAACGCCCCAGGGCTCGCGTCCCACCTGCACCGACTTGATGACCTTGTCGGCTGCCACGTCGATGATCGAGATGTCGTTGGAAATGCCGTTGGTGGTGAACAGATGCGTCTGGTCCGGCGAGAAGGCGAGCTGCCACACCCGCTGGCCGACCAGCAGATAGTCCAGCACCTCGTAGGTGTTGCCGTCGATCACCGCGATCCGGTTGGCGGGTCCGAGCGCCACATAGGCCTTGGAGCCGTCGTCGGTGATCCGCACGCCCACCGGCTGGATCGCCTCGGAGCGGATGCCGGGG
>NZ_CAXPJM010000033.1:0-3509 GCF_964217435.1 Aurantimonas sp.
GTGAACAACAAGGTCGATCCCATCGCCGACGCCGAAGTGGTCGAGACCGAGCCGCTGGAAAAGGCGCGCTCGCCGGACGTTCGCTCGGCTCGCGTTTGTCGGTTCCCCTTATACCAAGGCGACTATAATAGTCGTTTTCATGGCGCATAGGCCCGGCCTCGTGAACGTGATCGCGTATGATCACTTCCCGCCAGGTGCGGGCCGCTCGCGCGCTTCTCAATTGGACCCAGGAGATGCTTGCCGACGAGGCCCTTGTTGCGTTGACTGCGCTCAAACGTCTCGAATCCGAGAATAACCTGCCCGTGCGCGAAGATACCCGCCATCAGGTGGTCAAGGCGCTGGAGGACGCAGGCATCGTCTTCCTTGATTCGGAACGCGGCGAAGGCGTCATGCTGGTGCGCGGCGCGGCAGAGAAATCGAGGAAGTAATGGGCGTCGATGTTCGCTTTACTATGCTCTCAGCATCGTGCCGCCATAGCGAAGACAGTGTAATTGCTTCGGTCCATTATGGTGTATAGCCTGCCAATCTGCGGGCGCAGGGAGCAATTGCTGAAAGCGAAGCGAGGCAATGGCCATAACTGCTTTCGAGGACAGCGCGCCTGATGCGCCGCACGTCACCGAGTATGACGAACGCCATCACCGCACCTACTGGCGACTGTTAGACGCGGCAGCGGAAAAAGCCGATTGGCGCGAGGCCGTGCGGATCATTTTCGGGATTGACCCGGAGAGGGAACCCGAACGCGCCCAGTTGGTCTACGACTCCCATCTTGCGCGCGCGAGATGGATGTCTGAGACCGGATATCGCCATTATCTACGTCCATCTGGCTCATAACGACCATTCTGTCAGCATCGCAAAAGCGCAGAAATCAGGCCAAATCGCTGACTTGAATCGGCTATGCGCCCACCCATTCGGCAGGGCTTCTCCATGCCCCCGCGACTGAGAAAATCTTCCAACGCGCTCCGCAGAGGGCCATGCTTGGGAGGGTCTCGATGCCGCCTGAGAAGGACTGGCGCGCGCCCCCGGCCGAGGCCGGGGACGACGCGCTGCAATATTCGGATATCGCCATCGGCTATCTCAGCCGCAACGTGCGCTATCGCTCCGACTACCGCCGTGCGCTCGGCCGCGTGAAACGCGGCACGATCTCCGCCGACAATGCGACCGCCAACCTCGTGCAGCGCTGGGGCATCAGCTACCACGCCGCCCCCGGCTCGGCCTTCGACCGCAAGCTGGCGGTCGCGCGCCCAGACCTGTCGCCGGCCAGCATCGTCCTCGCGCCCGCGCTTGCCGGAATCGGCGCGCAACCTCTCGACATGCGAGCGCTCGGCGACGTTCGCGCGCGGATCAGGATGGGCGACTTCCTTCATATCATCCTCGCCGATCCCGATGGCGACGAGCATCTTTGCATGTGCGGTCCGTGTCACGGACCGATGGCCGTGATGCTGCCGATCGGACCTAACCCCTTCGCACGCCTCGCGTCGGTCGAGCGCCTGTGCCGCCGCCTCAACGGCATGGCGGCCGGCCCGCCAGCGTGGCGCCCGCCGCCCTTCCGGCGCCTGCACCTCGTCACCTTGCTGCAAGTGCTCGACGGCCACCAGGCAGGCGCCACTCAACGCGAGCTGGCCGCCTCGCTGATCCATCGCAGGGTCCGCCGCTACAGCGCCGCCGAATGGGTTGAAAGCAAGGAGCGCAAGCGCGTCCGCCGCTGGCTGGCCGAAGCCGTCGAGCTGCGGGACGGCGGCTATCTCCGCCTGCTGCGCGGCGGCTGACAGGGGACATTGCCGCTCCCCTCGGCGCTGTCCCTTCTCCGCGCCGGGGTCATTTCGCCAGGATCACCTCCTGTCCGCCGGACCCCTTGTTCGGGGCCGGCCATCATCAGGAGGATCATCATGGCCGAGCCTGTCGCCGCCACAACGCCACGCTATCTCAAGACGCCCGACGCGGCGATCCATCTCGGTCTCTCGGCCCGCACGCTGGAGAAGCACCGCTGCTACGGCACCGGCCCGGTGTTCCGCAGGCTCGGCGGCCGGATCGTCTATGCGATCGACGACCTCGACTCCTGGGCCGCGCTCGGCACCCGCCGCTCGACCTCCGATCCGGGCAACGGCGTCGTCTATCCCGCCAAGCGCCTCCCCACCGATTGCGTGCGCCGCTGAGCGCCGATGCCCACTGCACGCTCCCTCTCCGGCCGGTCCAGCGCCGAGCGCACGCAGCTTGAGCTGTTCCGCTCGGTCCCCGGCGACCTTGCGGCCCGCGACGCGCAGGACTTGATGGCCTGGCCGTTCTTCAGCCTCGCCAAATCCCGCCGCACCGCGCCCATCGACTTCCGCATGGGCGCGACGTGGATCTCGGTCGAGGCCGTGCCCGAGCATGGCATGGCGACTATTTGGGACGCCGACGTGCTGATATGGGCGGCGAGCCAGCTCATCGAGGCGCGCGACGCCGGACGGCCGACCTCGCGCCTTATGGTGACGACGCCGCACGAGATACTGGCGTTCACCCGGCGCGGCACCGGCAAGGCGAGCTACGAGCGGCTGAAGGCCGCGCTCGACCGCCTGCAATCCACCACCGTCGCCACCTCGATCCGGCAGCAGCACCAGCGCCGCCGCCATCGTTTCTCGTGGATCAACGAATGGCGCGAGCTGGCGGACGGCAACGGCCGTGCGCTCGGGATCGAGCTGATCCTGCCCGATTGGTTCTATGCCGGCGTGCTCGACCGCGCGCTCGTGCTGACCATCGACCGCGCCTATTTCGACCTGACGGGCGGCCTCGAACGCTGGCTCTACCGCATCGTGCGCAAGCATGGCGGACGGCAGAGCGGCGGCTGGAGCTTCGACGTTCCGCACCTTTACCTCAAATCCGGCGTGCTCTCGCCGCTGCGCCGGTTCGCGTTCGAGCTGCGCGCCATCGTCGCGCGCCAGCCGCTCCCCGGCTACGTCCTCACGCTCGAACATGCGCTCGGCCGCGACCGGCTGAACTTCGCTCCCGTCCCCGTCGATCCGTTCGACGCCGCCATGCGCCGCGTCGGCCTCAAGCCTGTGGAGAACTGGCCATGAGGTTCGGACTATCGGGAACAGCCGGATTCGGACGATCAAGAACGCCGGACACGGACTTTCGAGAACGCGCGGGCCTCGCAAACCCGCAGAAATCCTCGCGGAATCGCACCACTTCTAACGGTGCTAATAGAAAAGAATCCTTCGGATTCTTGCTAACGGCGCGCGCGGCTGTGGACAGCGCGGCCTTGCTCGCCGGCTCGACGCTCGCGCAGCGGCCAGGTCGCCGCCCTCGCACCGCCCCCGTCGCGAGCCTCATCCCCGGAGACCTCCCATGATCGACGATCAGCCCCCCGCCGTGCGCGGCGGCGGCGCGTTCAGCGCGCTCGCCCGCGACGGCCTCACCCATGTCGAGCTGACCTGGATCGAGAAGAAGCTGGAGCACTGGATACGCTTCGGCCGCGTCGCCCAGGACCGCATCCTGACCCGCCGAACCCGCGTGGTCGGCTTCCGACCGGG
>NZ_CAXPJM010000034.1:0-61618 GCF_964217435.1 Aurantimonas sp.
TAGCCGCCATCGACCGCCTCGCCGGACCAGCCGCGCTCGGTTTCCTCGGCGACGTCGTCCAGCCGCTCGGCGATCCGCTGGGCCATCTGCGGGCCCTTGGCCGCGTCGTCGGCCATCTCCGGCGACAGCGCGCCGACGACGGCGGCCTGCTCGATGACGCTGCGATCGTAGCGCGAATGCAGGCTGCTCATCACCTGGCGCACCTGCAGCGCGTCCTCGACGACGCCGCGCAGGTCACGGCCGGTGCGCACTTCGCCATGGGCAAGCGTCAGCCCGGCATCGTCGAGACCGCCGTCGATCAGATAGTTCTCGAGCGCCTTCTCGTCCTTCAGATACTGGCTCTGCTTGCCGCGCGTCACCTTATAGAGCGGCGGCTGGGCGATGTAGATGTAGCCGCGCTCGATCAGCTCCGGCATCTGCCGGAAGAAGAAGGTCAGCAGGAGGGTGCGGATATGGGCGCCGTCGACGTCGGCGTCCGTCATGATGATGATCTTGTGGTAGCGCAGCTTCTCGATGTTGAACTCGTCCTTGCCGATGGACGTGCCCAGCGCCGTGATCAGCGTGCCGATCTGGTCGGAGCCCAGCATGCGGTCGAAGCGGGCGCGCTCGACATTCAGGATCTTGCCGCGCAGGGGCAGGATCGCCTGGTTCTTGCGCGAGCGCGCGCCCTTGGCCGAGCCGCCGGCCGAGTCGCCCTCGACGATGAAGATCTCGGATTTCGCCGGGTCGCGTTCCTGGCAGTCGGCCAGCTTGCCGGGCAGCGAGGTGATGTCGAGGGCGCCCTTGCGCCGGGTCAGGTCGCGGGCCTTGCGGGCGGCCTCGCGGGCCGAGGCGGCTTCCACCACCTTGGCGATGACCACCTTGCCCTCCTGCGGATGCTCCTCGAACCAGGTCGCCAGGGTCTCGTTGACCAGGCTTTCCACGACGGGGCGCACTTCCGAGGAGACCAGCTTGTCCTTGGTCTGCGACGAGAATTTCGGGTCCGGCACCTTCACCGACAACACGCAGGACAGGCCCTCGCGGCAATCGTCGCCGGTCAGCGTCACCTTCTCGCGCTTCAGCGCGCCGGAGGTCTCCGCATAGCCGGTCACCTGCCGGGTCAGCCCGCCGCGGAAGCCCGCCATATGCGTGCCGCCGTCGCGCTGCGGGATGTTGTTGGTGAAGCAGAGGACGGATTCATTGTAGCTGTCGTTCCACCACAGCGCCGCCTCGACGACGATGCCGTCCTTCTCGCCATGCAGCACGATCGGCTCGGGGATCAGCGGCTTGCGGGCGCGGTCGAGATAGCGGACGAAGGCTTCCAGGCCGCCCTCGTAGAACAGCTCGGTGACCTTCTCGTCGGCATGGCGCTTGTCGGTGAGGATGATCCGCACGCCCGAATTCAGGAAGGCCAGCTCGCGCAGCCGGTGCTCCAGCGTGCCGTAGTCGAACTCGGTGACGCCCTGGAACGTGTCGGTCGAGGGCAGGAAGGTGATCGCCGTGCCGGTCTCGTCGCCGGCGTCCCCGGTCACCTCCAGCGAGCCGTCCGGCACGCCGTGGGTGAACGACATCTCGTGGATCTTGCCCTTGCGCCGGATCTTCATCGACAGCTTGACCGACAGCGCGTTGACCACCGAGACGCCGACGCCGTGCAGGCCGCCCGAGACCTTGTAGGAATTCTGGTCGAACTTACCGCCGGCGTGGAGCTGGGTCATGATGACCTCGGCCGCCGAGACGCCCTCGCCGGTGTGGATGTCGGTCGGGATGCCGCGGCCATTGTCGGTGACGGTGCACGAACCATCCGGGTTCAGCGTCACCGTGACATGGGTCGCGTGGCCGGCCAGCGCCTCGTCGATGGCGTTGTCCACCACCTCGTAGACCATGTGGTGCAGGCCCGAGCCGTCATCGGTGTCGCCGATATACATGCCGGGACGCTTGCGCACGGCGTCCAGCCCCTTCAGGACCTTGATCGAGTCGGCACCATATTCGGGATTGGCAAGCGGATCGGTCTCGGGGATAGCTGACATGATGGTCCTTGGTCTCGAGCCGAGCACCCGGGGAGGGCGAATCGGCCAAAATTCACTCTTTTATATAGGGTCTCTCCTTCATTGACGAAAGCGCCTGCCGGCCCTACCCCCAGCGGCGGGCCGGAATGCGGCGCGAACGCAACGCCTGCGCCGGCCGCGCGACCCGTGCCGAGCCTCCGCATCCGCTGCAATTTTCGCCGTGAGAGACCGATCCATGCCTTCCAACGACCCGACGCGGGACGACTTCCCGTTCTGGACCCGCGACAAGCTGCGCTACGGCGACACCGACCGCCAGGGCCATGTGAACAACGCCGTCTATGCGACCTTCTTCGAGACCGGCCGGGTGGAAGTGCTGCATGCCGGCGAGGCGCCGCCGCCGGCCGGAACCGCCTTCGTCCTGGCGCAGATCACCATCGACTTCCGGCGCGAGATGAACTGGCCGGGCGAGGTGGAGATCGGCACGGCAGTCGAAGGCCTGGGCAACAGCTCGATCCGCCTGCGCCAGGGCGTCTTCCAGAATGGCGTCCTGTGCGCCAGCGCCGCCGCGGTGATCGTCCTGATGGACGAGACCACCCGCCGCTCGACGCCGCTGCCGGACGACATGCGCGGCCGGCTCGCCGCCCATGTGCGGTCGAGCCCCGCCGAGGCCTGACCGGACGCCCTGCCCGACCGGCAGCCGCCGGCGGCAGGGCAACGCCCCCCGGCGCCGACCCGCGACGATTGCGCCGCTCGACGCGGCAATCCCTGCCACCCATATGGAATCGCGGTTCCTCTCCTGCGGCGAGTCGCATTCCATGTCCGATACACTGACCGCTCCAGCCCAGGCCGCATCCGCCGCGCCCGTGCGGCCGTTCCGCGCCCCGGCGCCGGTGCCCAACGCGACGCCGCTCGGCTTCTTCGGCTTCCTGACGACGGCCTCGCGCAATCCCATCGAGATCTGGGGCACGCGGGCGTTCAAGGAGCCCTACATCGTCGGCAAGTGGCTGGGCGTGCCGAACATCGTCATCAACGATCCGGCCGGCGTGCGTCACTGCCTGGTGGAGAACGCCAGAAACTACGTCATGCAGCCGCTGCGCCAGCGCATCCTGCGGCCGCTCCTGCGCGATGGACTGCTGACCGCCGAGGGCGCCCTGTGGCGCCGCACCCGCAAGGCCATCGCCCCGGTGTTCACGCCGCGCCACACGGCCGGCTTCTCGGAAACCATGCAGGACCGGTCCGAACGCTTCGCCGACGGGCTCGCCGCGCGGGCCGGCGGCATGGTGGACGGCAGCCACGAGATGACGCTGCTCACCTTCGACATCCTGCAGGCGACCCTGTTCACCGACGACATCGCCGATGACGGCGAGACATTCGCCCGCTCGACCCGCGACTTTCTCGGCTCGATGGGCCGGGTCGATCCGCTCGACCTCCTCGGCGCGCCGGCCTTCCTGCCGCGCCTGCGCCGGATGCGCGGCCGCAAGTCGATGGTTTATTTCCGCGGCCTCATCGCCCGCACCATCACCCGCCGCCGCGAGCAGATCGCCCGCGATCCCGACGGCGCGCCGAACGATCTCCTGACGCTGCTGGTCAAGACCGACGGCCTGTCGGCCAGCGAGATCGAGGACAACATCATCACCTTCATCGGCGCCGGCCACGAGACCACCGCGCGGTCGCTGGCCTGGACGCTGTATCTCCTCAGCCAGGCCCCCGCCGAGCGGGCCGCCGTCGAGGCCGAGCTCGACACGATCCTGCCGACCCTGTCGCATCCGAGCGAATGGCTGGAGCGCCTGCCCTATACGCTGGCCGTCTTCGAGGAATCGCTGCGGCTCTATCCGCCGGCGCCGTCGCTGAACCGCACCGCGCTGGCGCCGGACCGGGTCGGCGACGTGGCGATTCCCGCCGGCGCGACGGTGCTGGTCATGCCCTGGCTGATCCATCGCCATGAAATGCTCTGGGACCGGCCCGATCATTTCATTCCGAGCCGGTTCCTGCCGGGCAATCGCGAGGCGCTCGACCGCTACCAGTATCTGCCCTTCGGGGTCGGCCCGCGGGTTTGCATCGGGGCCAGCTTCGCCCTGATGGAGGGCGTCATCGCCCTCGCCTGTCTCCTGCGCGGTCTGCGTTTCGACTATGAGGAGGCCGCGCCGCCGGAGGTGGTGCAGCGCATCACCGTCCAGCCCGATGGCGGCCTGCCGCTGAGGGTCAGCCGCCGCACGCCCGCGCCCCCGGCGAGCTGACGGGAGCGATTGCGGCCGGGAGGAATCCGGCCACAAAGGCCGGTCGGACAGTGCTTTGCGGGTCGTCAGCCGGGCCGCCACGCCGCGCCTTTCCGACAGTGCGCTTGCGTTCGGGCGCGTGAAAGCCCATACTATCAGTTCGGGTATTTGCAGACCCGGAGTCTGGCAGACGTTCCGCCACCGTAAAACGGCGGTTCGCTTGGTAGCGCATTGGCGCGACCAGCGCGACGAGAACCAAACCTTTCGCCGTAACCCTTGTGAAGTTCCGAATCTCCGGCCGCGGCTGCATGCCGTGTCCACACCACTCAAGAAGTCAATCGCGTCGCGAGAACACTTCAGACGATCGCCCACAGGGCAGCGACGAAAGGTAATACCATGAGCCAGACCGGCACCGTAAAGTTCTTCAACGAAGCCAAGGGTTTCGGATTTGTCACCCCGGAAGGCGGCGCGAAGGATGTCTTCCTTCACGTCTCCGCTCTCGAGCGCGCGGGCATCTCCTCCCTGAACGAAGGCGACAAGATCAGCTTCGACACCGAGCCGGACACCCGCGGCAAGGGCCCGAAGGCTGTCAACGTTCAGCGCGCCTGATTGCATGATGTGACCGGCGGGCTTCTGGCCTGCCGGTCTCTACTGTTTCGCATGGGTTCGCGGCGTTTGGTGGCGAACAACGGCGGAAGAAGGTGACGATGGAAAATTCCAGGAAGGCGCGTGAACGCGCCGAAGCGGCACTGTCCGGACCGCCGGAACGACCGGCCAAGGGCTCCGCGATTGGAATCATCGCCGCCGAAAGCCTGGCCGTCCAGGAAAAGACGGCACGATTGAAGAAGCTCCGCATGGAGCGGGATGCGGCCGAAGCGCCTGAGCCGACCAAGGCAGAGGCGAAGGCGTCGAAGGCGAAGGCCAAGACGACAAAGCCGACGGCGCGCGCTAAATAGCCGGTTGGCAGACCGACTCGGTCGCCGATCAATTCCGAGGCCCGGCCACCACCTGCCCCGCAAGGCAGGGAAATGGCCCGTGGCCCATCAACTGATGGAAGGAGTCGTTTTGAAAGTCGACGTCAGAGACAACAATGTCGATCAGGCCCTGCGGGCGCTGAAGAAGAAATTGCAGCGCGAAGGCGTCTTCCGTGAGATGAAGGCGCGTCGCGCCTACGAGAAGCCGTCCGAGCGACGCGCTCGGCAGAAGCAGGAGGCGATCCGCCGCTCCCGCAAGCTTGCTCGCAAGCAGGCGCAGCGCGAAGGCCTCGTGCCCGGTCCGAAGCGCAAGATCCGTCCCGGCGCACCTCGCCCGGGCGCACCGAGCACTGGCGCCAGTGCCAACGGCGCAGCCGGTGCACCGCGTCCGGCTTCCGCGACCTCGCAGTACTGACACGACCCATTCGCTCCTCGAGAGCAGAAAAAGCCCGGCGGATCCGATCCGCCGGGCTTTTTCGTGTCTGGGCCGCCCTAGCGGCGTGAAGCGTCCTGCGATTGCCGGCGCCCGTCCCGCTTCGGCTCCAGCCACCCGCGGTATTCATCAGAGGCCTCGCACATGTCGGCATAGAGCCAGACCATGCGGTCGACGAACCAGATCTTGCCGCCCTCCGCGATGATCAGTCCCGCAACCGTGGCGGTCGCCTCGCCCCGGATCAGGCCATAGGCGAGGACCGCCACCCCGACGGCAGTGATGGAGGTGAGGATCGTCGCGGCCCGGCGATGGTGGTCCGGGACCGGCACCGCCTTCCGGTTCAGATAGACCCGCTCGCCGAAGGTCGCCCGCGACGCCCAGTTGTCGGGATTGCGGGGCGGCGGGAACAGCCGCGGATTGACCATGGCGAAGACCGCCAGGGCCGCGACCGGCGCGAGTACCCACCAGCCGATCCAGAAGCGGCTCCAGATCGCCAGGACCAGGAGCGGCAGGATCGCCGCCCGGGTCCAGACGCTCCAGGGATTGGCATGGCGGGCCCAGCTCTCCTCATCCATGCGCATCGCCCGCTCGGCCAGCGCGAAGACATCCATGGCGTCCTCCCGTCGGCCGAACGGCCGGAGAGGCCCGGCGCTATTTCGCGCCGTCCTCCTCGCCCAGGCCGTCGAACAGTGCCGTCGACAGATAGCGCTCGGCGAAGGACGGGATGATCACGACGATGTTCTTGCCCGCCATCTCCGGGCGCTGGCCGACCGCGATCGCCGCCGAGAGCGCCGCACCGGAGGAGATGCCCACCGGCACGCCTTCGAGGCGCGCGACGAGACGGGCGATCTCGAAGGCGTCGTCATTGGTGACCTGCACCACCTCGTCATAGACCTCGCGGTCGAGGATCGCCGGGGCGAAGCCCGCGCCGATGCCCTGGATCTTGTGCGGGCCGGGATCGCCGCCCGACAGGACATGCGAGGCTTCCGGCTCGACCGCGACGATGCGGACGCCGGGCTTGCGCTGCTTCAGCACCTGGCCGGCACCGGTGATCGTGCCGCCGGTGCCGATGCCGGACACCAGCACGTCGATTTCGCCCTTGGTGTCGTTCCAGATTTCCTCGGCGGTGGTGACGCGGTGGATTTCCGGGTTGGCCGGGTTCTCGAACTGCTGCGGCATCACCGCATCGGGGATCTCGGCCACCAGTTCGCCGGCCTTGGCGATGGCGCCCTTCATGCCCTTGGCGCCCTCGGTGAGCACCAGATCGGCGCCGAGCAGGCGCAGCATCTTGCGGCGCTCGATCGACATGGTCTCCGGCATGGTCAGGATCAGGCGGTAGCCCTTGGCAGCGGCCGCAAAGGCGAGCCCGATGCCGGTGTTGCCCGAGGTCGGCTCGATCAGCGTCGTCTTGCCCGGCGTGATCCGGCCGTCGGCCTCGAGCTTCTCGATCATGGCGACGCCGATGCGGTCCTTGACGCTGGCGATCGGGTTGAAGAATTCGAGCTTGGCGAGAAGGTTGGCCTTCACGCCCTTTTCCTTGGCCAGCTTGTCCAGCCGGACGATCGGCGTGTCACCGATGGTGTCGGCGATGGAATCGTAGATGCGTCCACGCCCGTGGGTCCGTGCGGCGCCCTCTTTCACTACCTTGTCCATGATGGTCTCCTTCCCTGTCGCGGCCCGGCGTTCATTCACTTCGCGCCCGGTCATCGTTCCTAACCTATGCCGGATCGGTCGCGGTTTTGAGGTCTGACAATCCAAAGCCGGCGGTCTGCCCGGAATAGCTTGCTAGGCCGGCGCCGGCCGATCCATGCAATTTGCAACCAATTCTTTACCCTCTCTTAGGCTGCCCCCACCAGTATGGCGGATCACGGCGGGTCCCTCGCGCCCTTTGCACGAAACGAGATTGCGCATGGCACGCTCCTTCCAGCACATTCGCACCATTTTCGGCGAGTTCGTCCTGTTGCTCCTGGCCATGACGCTGCTGTCGGTGGTCGCCGCCTTCCACATCTTCGACGGTGTCGGCCAGGCTGCGCTGAACCGTGCGCTGGGCTTTGCCGTCGTGGTGCCGATGCTGAGCGCCGTGCCCTATGCGATCTATTTCGTCGTCCGCCTCACCGGGCTGATGCAGCACAATGACGGCCTGCAGCGCGCCGCGACGACCGACCGCCTCACCGGCGTCCTGAACCGTCCGGGCTTCGACACCGTCATCCGCCGGCACATGGCCGCCCTCGGCGACCACCAATATGCCGGGCTGATGCTGCTGATCGTCGACGCCGACCATTTCAAGCGGATCAACGACCGTCTCGGCCATCCGACCGGCGACAAGGCGCTGAAGGCCATCGCCGGGGCCCTGAAGCGGTCGATGCGCGGCTCCGATGCGGTCGGGCGCCTGGGCGGCGAAGAATTCGCCATCTCCTTCCCCTGCACCAGCCTCGAACAGGGCAAGGCCGTCGCCGAGCGCCTGCGGCTGAGCATCGGCAAGCTGAGTGTCAGCGACGGCAAGCAGAGCGCCCGCCTGTCGGTGAGCATCGGCGGCGCCTTCTATACGACCCCGCAGCTCTTCGACCGGGTCTATGGCGCAGCCGACGTCAATCTCTATCATTCGAAGCGCACCGGCCGGAACCGCACGACCATTACCTCGGTCGCCGCCCATGGCCGCCGCTACCTGCAGGCCGACGGGCAGCAGCAGAACCAGCAGCCAGCCCGGCTGACCGCCCTGCCCGCGCGCTGACCCCGTCCGCCTAGCTGCGGCCGGTGGAGCCGAAACCGCCGGCGCCGCGGGCGCTGTCCGACAGGCTCGCCTGTTCGGTGAAGGTCGCCTGCACCACCGGCGCGACGACCATCTGGGCAATCCGGTCGCCCCGCGCGATGGCGAAGGCTTCGCTGCCCAGATTGACCAGCACCACCTGCACCTCGCCGCGATAGTCGCTGTCGATCGTGCCCGGCGTGTTCAAGACGGTGACCCCGTGCTTCACCGCAAGGCCGGAGCGCGGCCGGATCTGCACTTCGAACCCCTCGGGAATTTCGAAGGCGAGGCCGGTCGGCACCAGCCGGCGTTCGCCCGGCGCCAGCACCAGTTCCCCCGTCACCGCCGCGCGCAGGTCGGCACCCGCCGCCCCGGCGCTCTCATAGGCCGGCAGCCGCAGATCGGGATTGTGGGGCAGGCGCAGGATTGCGATGGCCGGCACGCTCATGAGGCCGCTCCCGCCAGGCGGTCGGCCACCCAGGCGGCCAGGCGCCTGGCCACTTCCATCTTGTCCATCTTCGGCCATGCCTCGACGCCGGCCGCCGTCACGATGTGGACCGTATTGGCGCTGCCGCCCATGACGCCGGTCCCGGCCGACACGTCGTTGGCGACGATCGCATCGGCGCCCTTGCGGGCGAGCTTGCCGCGGGCATGGGCGAGGAGATCGTCGGTCTCGGCGGCAAAGCCGACGACGAGCGTCGGCCGATCCAGCGCATGGCCGATGGTCGCCAGGATGTCGGGATTCTCGGTGAGGGCGAGCGCCGGCGGGCCGCCACCGGTCTTCTTGATCTTGCGCGCCGTCTCAGCCTCGGCCCGCCAGTCGGCGACGGCGGCCACGAAGATCGCCGCATCGGCCGGCAGCGCGGCCTCGACCGCGCCCAGCATCTCGCGGGCGGTCTCGACATGGGCGACGGTGACACCGGCCGGATCGGGGAGCGTCACCGGCCCGCTGACCAGCATCACCTCGGCGCCCAGTTCGGCCAGCGCCGCGGCAATGGCGTGGCCCTGGCGTCCCGACGATCGGTTGGCGATGTAGCGGACGGGGTCGATCGGCTCGTGGGTCGGCCCGGAGGTGACGACGATCCGCCGGCCGGCCAGCGGCTTCGGCCTTGCGTCCAGCATGGCTTCCAGCGCATCGGCGATCTCGGTCGGCTCGGCCATGCGGCCGGTGCCGGCCTCGCCCGCCTCCGCCATCTCGCCGGCATTCGGCCCGACGAAGCGCACGCCGTCGGCGATCAGCGTCGTATGATTGCGGCGGGTCGCGGCGTGGTTCCACATGGCCGGATTCATGGCCGGCGCCATCAGGATCGGCGCGCGGGCGGCCAGCAGGATCGCCGTCGCCAGATCGTCAACAAGCCCGTTCGCAGCGCGGGCCATCAGATTGGCCGTGGCCGGCGCGACGAGGATCGCATCGGCCTCCCGGGCGAGCCGGATATGTCCGACATCGTGCTCGTCCTCGCGGTCGAAGAGATCGGAGAAGACCTTAGCAGCCGACAGGGCCCCGACGGCGAGCGGGGTGACGAATTCGCCGGCAGACGCGGTCATCACCGGCGTCACCACAGCGCCGCGCTCGCGCAGCCGGCGGATCAGGTCGAGCGACTTGTAGGCCGCGATGCCGCCGCCGATGATCAGCAGCACCCGTTTGCCCGAAAGGCCGCTCATGCCGGCTCCGCCTGAATGATCCCGATCGTCGCGGTCGCCATGCCTGCCTCGCGAAAGACGCTGTTCCACGGTCCCGTGTCTAGCGGCCACCGCTCACCGGAGCAACAAAGGCGCCGCCGGTCGAAATGCCGGCGGGCCGGTCTCAGCCGAAGGTGTAGCCCAGCGCGATGGTCATCAGCGACAGGGCGATGATCCACTGGGCGATCAGGCGCAGGATCACGCTGGAGCGCTTGTCCGTCGCCAGATTGTTCAGCGTCTCGTCGTCGAGGCGGATGCCCTTCTCGATGAGGTCCGGCATCTGCCGGGCGAGGATTTCCAGCCCGCCGGCAAATTCCGGCGTGCGCCGCAGGAGATGGAACAGCGAATCGACGCCGCGGCGCGCCTCGCGCAGCTTGGCCGCGGGCCCGAGCTCGGTGAGGATGTATTCCGAGACGACCGGCTCGGCCGCCACCCACATGTTGAACTTCGGGTCGAAGGAGCGCGCGACGCCCTCGACCACCACCATGGTCTTCTGCAGAAGCACGAGCTCGGGACGCGCCCGCATGTCGAAGAGCTCGGTCACCTCGAACAGCAGCGACAGGAGATGGCCCATGGAGATGGTCTCGGCCGGCTGGCCGTAGATCGGCTCGCCGATCGCCCGCAGCGCCTGGGCGAAGCTCGCCACGTCCTGGCCGCGCGGCACGTATCCGGCCTCGAAATGCAGCTCGGCGACACGGCGATAGTCGCGCCGGATGAAGCCGTAGAGGATTTCGGCGAGGAAGCGTTTGGACTCGTCCGACAGGCGCCCGACGATGCCCATGTCGACGGCGACGACGGCGCCGTCCGGTGCCACGAACAGGTTTCCCTGGTGCATGTCGGCATGGAAGAAGCCGTCGCGCATGGCATGGCGCAGGAAGGACTGCACGATCAGCACGCCGAGCTGCTTGGTGTCGTGGCCGGCTTCGACGATGCCGGCGACATCGCTCATCTTGATGCCGTCGATCCACTCCATCGTCAGGACGTCGCGGCCGGTGCGCTCCCAGTCGATGCGCGGCACCCGGAAGCCGGGATCGTCGGCGGTGTTCTCGGCCATTTCGGACGAGGCCGCCGCCTCCAGCCGCAGATCCATCTCGATGCGGGTGGACTGGGCCAGCGTCTCGACCACGGCAACCGGCCGCAGCCGGCGCGACGAGCGCACGTAGCGCTCGAGGAACTGGGCGATAAAGGCGAAGGTCTCGAGCTGGCGCAGGAAGCGGATGCGCACGCCCGGCCGGACCACCTTGACCGCGGCGAAGCGCTCGCTGCCGTCCTCGTTGCGGATGCGGGCCTTGTAGACCTGCGCGATCGAGGCGGCGCCCACCACCTCGCCGAGATCGATGAACAGGTCGTCGATCCGCCGGCCGAGCGTCGTCTCGATCTCCGCGACGGCCTGGTCGCGCGGAAACGGCGGCACCTTGTCCTGCAACTGGCCGAGTTCCTGCGCCGTCGCCGCCCCGACGAGGTCGGGCCGCGTCGCCAGGAACTGGCCCAGCTTGACGTAGGAGGGGCCGAGCCGGTTCAGCGCCCGTGACAGATTGTCGGAGCGCGGACGGTTCTCGGCCGAGCCGCGCTCGATCAGCCGAGCGAAGCGGTGCAGCAGCGCCGGGCCGGGCGGCAGGCCCTCGCCCGGGAACGAGCCGACGACGCCTTCGCGGGCCAGAACATAGACGGCCCGGATAAGCGCAAGGGTGCCGGTGACGGGATTGGCCAAGAGAGGCTCCGTTCGTTCAGATCAGAGCTTCCAGCCGGAATGGATGGCCGCGATGCCGCCCGACAGGTTGCGATAGGAGACACGCTCGAAGCCGGCCGCGCGGATCGCGGAGGCGAAATTGGCCTGGTTCGGGAAGCGGCGGATCGACTCGACCAGATATTCGTAGGATTCGCGGTCGCGCGCGACGGTCTCGCCGATGCGCGGAATGACCTTGAACGACCATTGCTCGTAGATCTTGTCGAGGATCGGCATGTCGACTTCCGAGAATTCCAGGCACATGAAGCGCCCGCCCGGCTTGAGCACCCGGTAGGCCTCCGACAGCGCCGCGTCGATGCGCGGCACGTTGCGGATGCCGAAGGCGATCGTATAGGCGTCGAAGCTGGCGTCGGGCAGCTTCAGCTCCTCGGCATTGCCCTCCACGAAGACGAGATTCTCGTCGAGGCCGCGCTTGACCGCGCGCTCGGCGCCGACGCCCAGCATCGAGGCGTTGATGTCGAGAACCGTGCCGGTGGCCCGGCGGCGCGAGGCCTCGGTGATGCGGAAGGCGACGTCGCCGGTGCCGCCGGCCACGTCGATGAAGTTCCAGCCGGCCCGGTGCGGCGGCGACAGCCAGGACACCATGGCGCTCTTCCAGACGCGGTGGAGGCCGCCCGACATCAGGTCGTTCATCAAATCGTAGCGCTCGGCGACCCGATGGAAGACGTCATTGACCCGGGCCTGCTTCTCTTCCCGGCCGGTGACCGTGGAAAAGCCGTAGGCCGTCTCCATCGCTTCGGCTCCGGTCACACGCGTTCGCGACATGGGGCGGCACCTTCATTGCATCGCATCGCTTCGATGCGGATATAGGGACGGACGATCCCGGCATGCGACGCGTCCTCGGCGAAGCAGGCTGGGTTCGCCGGGCGCATCGCTCGGATGGCCCAACGGTTCGGGACTTAATCGAATATGCCGGAATTGCCAGAGGTAGAGACGGTCCGCCGCGGCCTGCAGCCCGTCCTGGAGGGCGCGCGCATCACCCATCTGCATCTGGCGCGGCCGGATTTGCGGTTTGCGCTGCCCGAACGCTTCGCCGAACGGGTCACCGGCCGGCGCATCACGGCGCTTGGCCGGCGGGCGAAATATCTCGTCGCCGAGCTGGAGGGCGACCTCGTCCTCGCCATGCATCTGGGCATGTCCGGCTCGTTCCGCATCGAGGGTCCTGAGGGCGACAGCCTGCCGGGCGTCTTCCAGCATCCGCGCTCCACCGCCCGTCTCCACGATCACGTGCGTTTCGACGTCACGACCGGGGACGGCCAGCCGGCCGCGGTGATCTACAACGACCCGCGGCGCTTCGGCTACATGACGCTGATCGCGCGGGCCGAAATGGAGACCCATCCGCATTTTTCCGGCCTCGGCATTGAGCCGACAGGCAATAGCCTGTCCGGCGCGGCGCTGGCGCCGGCCTTCGCCGGACGGTCTGCGCCGCTCAAGGCGGTGCTCCTCGACCAGCGTATCATCGCCGGGCTCGGCAATATCTATGTGTGCGAGGCGCTGTGGCGCTCGCGCCTGTCGCCGCGGCGCGCGGCGGGAACGCTGGTGAAGAAGGACGGCCGCCCGAGCCAGCGCCTCGACCTCCTGGCGCTGAACATCCGCGAGACCATCGCCGACGCCATCGCCGCCGGCGGCTCGTCGCTGCGCGACTACCGGCAGACCGACGGCTCGCTCGGCTATTTCCAGCACAGCTTCGCCGCCTATGACCGTGAGCACGAGCCGTGCCGGCACACGGGCTGCCGCGGAGTCATCCGGCGGATCGTCCAGTCGGGACGCTCGACCTTCTTCTGCCCGGCCTGCCAACGCTAGGGCCGGGTCCGTAACGGTGCGGCGGCGCGAAGAGGAATGCCCGCCGGGGCCCGACTTTGTCTTGACGCGCCGAACGCTCTTGCCTATAGAGGCTCTGAATTCGGCGGCACCCATGGTGCGGCCCGTTTCTTCGTGCTGCAGCGTGCACCTTTCACCGCCCGGCACGATCAAACCGCAGTTTACCGACACAAGCGCATCGTCGCGACAGACAGAGAGAGACGAACATGGCCAACACCCCTTCGGCCAAGAAAGCGGCGCGGAAGATCGCGCGACGCACTGCCGTCAACACCGCTCGCCGCAGCCGGGTCCGCACCTATCTGCGCCGCGTCGAGGAAGCCATCGCATCGGGCGACAAGACCGCCGCGATGACCGCCTTCCTCGCCGCCGAGCCGGTGATGATGAGCGCGACCTCGAAGGGGATCTTCCACAAGAATACGGCATCGCGGAAGATCTCCCGCCTGTCGCATCGCGTGAAGGCCCTCGGCGAAGCCTGAGGCGCGTCCGATCCACTGACGGGAGCGCATCGCGCCCCGTTCAGACCCTTTCGAAGGCCTGGCTTAACCGCCGGGCCTTTTTGATTCCCGGCCCGCCATGGCGTCCCGCGGTGATTCCCGACGCCTTTGCAGGGCCTTCGGCGAGCCCGTCATCGATTCGACACACGCAAACCTCCCGATCGCCCGCCGCGATTCCATCGTGCGGTTTTGCCAAATGATTCCAGTGACTTGCAGAAGGTCAGTGAGCATCAAAAAACAGCCGGCTAAGGGCGGTTTCGGCGGCCCTTGAGTCAAGCGGACCGCCTTACTTTTTTCATTTTTATCTTTTGCCCGATGCGCTCAAAAGCTGCTTGGGAGCCAAGTCACCAGAACCACTGGTGTTTACCCTGACGGGCAATGATTCACGCGGGACGAGTCTGCCACACTGGGGGTGGTCGCATTGCGATTCACGGTTTGCGAGCCTTGCCCGAAGCTGTCGCGTTTCGTATTTTCCTCCTCGAAACAAGTGCGGGGAAAGACGAAGTGCGGGGACAACCGAACTTATCCAGAACATTCGGTCACGGTTCGAGTTGCCAGCGGCGCGGCCCCATCTCGCCTAGAGTCTAAATCCGTCCTTCCACAATTTATTCGTAGTCGATCCCGGCGCTCCCACGCCGCGGGTGCGGCTGACTTCTGCCCAACGATGGGCCGGAGCGCAGGAGAGCTTTTGCATGAACGGTGAATACAAGGGCGATGTCACGCCGAAGGAATGCTGGGCGACGCTCGCCGACACGCCGGACGCGGTCCTGGTCGATGTGCGCACGGTGGCCGAATGGAGCTATGTCGGCGTCCCGCAGCTCGCTCCCCTCGGCAAGGCGGCGATCCTGCAGGAATGGCAGAGCTTCCCCTCCATGGCCGTCGATCCGGATTTCGCCGCCAAGCTCGCCCGGCGCATCGAGAGCGAAGGTGGAACCCGCGACACGCCGGTCTTCTTCCTCTGCCGTTCGGGCGTCCGCTCCATCGCCAGCGCCGTGGCGCTGACCGGGGCGGGCTTCAGCAACTGCTTCAACGTCCTGGACGGCTTCGAGGGCCCGCCGGACGAGGAAGCCCATCGCGGACGCAAGGCCGGCTGGAAAGCGGAGGGTCTCCCGTGGGTGCAGAAGTGATGCAGCAGGGCGCAGGACGATCGGCGGACACGCTGCCGATCTGGTCCGGACGGCATGACGCCGCCCGGGTGACGAAAGACAACACGAACGATTGCGGGGGCGGCATGGCGAGCGGCGGCACAGGAACTGCGGACATCATGGAGCGGGTGAATGCCCGTCTGAAGGCGCAGCTTGGGCAGGACATCTTCGCCAGCTGGTTCCAGCGCATGAAGCTCGAGGCGCCGGGCAAGGGCGTCTGCCGCATCACCGTGCCGACCGCCTTCCTGCGCAGCTGGATCCAGTCGCACTATCATGAGCTCCTGACCGAAATCTTCCGCGAGGAAGTGCCGGGCACCCTGCGCGTCGACATCGCCGTGCGCAGCGCCGTGCGCGGCGGCGGCGTGACCATCCGCCAGCCCCGTGTCGCCGAGCCGGAGAGCGTGCCGGCCAGCGTGGTCTCCGCCCGTCCCGCCGCGCAGATCGGCGAAAGCCGCGCCGCGCGCAGCGCCGCCCCGGCCGAAGCCCGGCAGATGTTCGATGCGGCGCCCGCCCCGACGCCCACCTTCGGCTCGCCCCTCGACCCGCGCTATGTCTTCGACACCCTCGTCGAGGGCAGCTCCAACCGCGTCGCCCTCGCCGCCGGCCGCGCCATCGCCGAGAACGGCCCCCAGTCGGTGCGCTTCAACCCGCTGTTCATCCACGCCGCCGTGGGCCTGGGCAAGACGCATCTCCTGCAGGCGATCGCCAACGCCGCGATCCGCCGCGAGGACAAGCCGCGCGTCGTCTATCTGACGGCGGAATATTTCATGTGGCGCTTCGCCACCGCGATCCGCGACAACCGCGCGCTCGACCTCAAGGAGACCCTGCGCGGCATCGACATCCTGATCATCGACGACACTCAGTTCTTGCAGGGCAAGTCGATCCAGCAGGAGTTCTGCCATCTCCTCAACGCGCTGATCGATTCCGCCAAGCAGGTGATCTGCGCCGCCGACCGCCCGGCCATGGAGCTGGAATCACTGGATCCGCGGGTCCGCTCGCGCCTGTCCAACGGCATCACGCTGGAACTGGCGGCGCCGGACTACGAGATGCGCCGCTCGATCATCCGCACCCGCGCCGCGGCCATGCGGGCCGAGGATTCCTCCTTCGACATGCCCGACGGCGTCATCGACACGATCGCCCAGCGCGTCGCCGGCTCCGGCCGCGATCTGGAAGGCGCCTTCAACCAGATCGCCTTCCGCCATTCGCTCGGCCAGCCGCTGTCGGCCGAGCATCTGGACGATCTCCTCAGCCAGCTCACCCGCGCCAACAGCGAGCGTCGGGTGCGTATCGAGGACATCCTCAAATTCGTCTCGCGCCACTACAACGTGACGCGCACGGACATCCTGTCGGCCCGGCGTACGCGGACCATCGTGCGGCCCCGCCAGATCGCGATGTATCTCGCCAAGACCATGACGCCCCGCTCGCTGCCGGAAATCGGCCGGCGCTTCGGCGGCCGCGACCACACGACGGTGCTCCACGCCGTTCGCAAGATTGAGGGCGAGCGGGCCAAGGACGACAAGCTGTCCGAGGAGCTCGACATCATCCGGCGTATGATCGAGGAGTAGGCCGCCCCGGCGCGGCGCCGTCAAGCGGCGCCGGTCGGCGGGCCTCCCCCGGCTCCGGCCCGCCCAACCTCGCGCGGTCCGGCCTTTCCAAGCGGCCTCCAAATCTCTAAGACCATCGGACCCCGGAACGGGTGCCGTCTCCTGCGGCGCCTGCCCGAACCAAACGGCTTCGTCATGCGCATCATCATCGAACGTTCGAACCTCCTCAAGTCCCTGGCGCACGTTCATCGTGTCGTGGAACGCCGCAACACCATCCCGATCCTCTCCAACGTCCTGTTGAAGACGGAAGGCGAAGGCCTGCGGCTGAAGGCGACCGATCTCGACCTGGAGATTACCGAGAGCGCACCGGCGACGGGCGAGCAGGAGGGCGCGACGACGGTGCCGGCGCATCTGCTCTACGACATCGTCCGCAAGCTGCCGGACGGAGCCGAGGTGAGCCTGGCCACCAATGCCGAGGGCACCCAGATGACGGTCTCGTCGGGCCGCTCGAACTTCCGGCTGCAGTGCCTGCCGGAATCGGACTTCCCCGACATCACCGCAGGCACCCTCAGCCATGCCTTCAAGCTCAAGGCCGCCGAACTCGGCAGGCTGATCGAGCGCACCCAGTTCGCCATCTCCACCGAGGAGACGCGCTATTATCTGAACGGCATCTACCTCCACACGATCGAGGCCGACGGCGACCTGCAGCTGCGCGCCGTCGCCACCGACGGCCACCGGCTGGCGCGGGCCGACCAGAAGGCCCCGGCCGGCTCGGAAGGCATGCCGGGCATCATCATTCCGCGCAAGACCGTCGGCGAATTGCAGAAGCTCCTCGGCGACAGCGACGACGAGGCCGAGATCTCGGTCGAGCTGTCGGACGCCAAGATCCGCTTCACCATCGGCGCGGTGGTGATGACCTCCAAGCTGATCGACGGCACCTTCCCGGACTATCAGCGGGTCATTCCGCAGAACAACGACAAGGCGCTGACGCTGGACCGGCAGACCTTCTCGGCCGCCGTCGACCGCGTCTCCACCATCTCGTCGGAACGCGGCCGGGCGGTGAAGCTCGCCGTCGCCGATTCGCAGCTGGTGCTGACCGTCAACTCGCCGGATTCCGGCACGGCGACCGAGGAACTGGCCGTCGGCTACGATTCGGACGAGATCGAGATCGGCTTCAACGCCAAATATCTCCTCGACATCACCAACCAGCTGTCGGGCGACGAGACCGTCTTCATGCTCGCCGATCCGGGCTCCCCGACCCTCATCAAGGACGGCGGCGACGATGCGACGCTCTACGTCCTGATGCCGATGCGGGTCTGACCGCCGCAACGCGCTTGGACCAGAGCCCGGACGCCGCCGTTTCCCCCTCCACCGACAGCCGGACGCCGCCCGCGGTGCGGCTCGACGAACTGCGTCTGGCCGATTTCCGCAATTACGAGACGCTGTCGCTGCGCTTCACGCGCGGATTCGTCGTCTTCGTCGGCGACAATGGTGCCGGCAAGACCAATCTCCTGGAAGCCATCTCGCTGCTGACGCCCGGCCGCGGCCTGCGCCGCGCCCCCTATCAGGACGTTGCGCGCAAGGGTGGCAGCGGCGGCTTCTCCGTGCGCGCCAATGCCGTCTCCCACGGCGTCGAGACCATCGTCTCCACCAAGATGATGCCGGACCCGACGGGCGCGGCGGCCCGCAGCGTGCGGATCGACGAGACGGCGGCGAAATCGGCCGACGAACTGCTCGATCTCCTGCGCATTCTGTGGCTGACGCCGGCCATGGACGGGCTCTTCACCGGCCCGGCCGGCGACCGGCGCCGCTTTCTCGACCGCATGGTGCTGGCCGTCGATCCGACCCATGGCCGCCGGGCCGCCGATTACGAGCGCGCCATGCGCTCGCGCAACCGGCTCCTCGCCGACAACCGGCTGGATGATTCCTGGCTGTCGGGCATCGAGGCGCAGATGGCCGAGCTCGGTATCGCCATGGCGCTCGCCCGCTCCGAGCTCGTCGGCATGCTGGCCGGCATGATCGCCCGAACCGGCGCCGGCTCGCCCTTCCCCAGCGCCGGGCTCGAGCTGACGTCGGGCTATGACGGTCTCGACCTTGCCCGCCCCTCGGCCGATGTCGAGGACGAGGCGCGCGTGCGGCTGCGGTCGGCCCGCTACGGCGACCGGGCCGCCGGCCGCACGCTGGAGGGCGCCCACCGGGCCGAGCTCTCCGTCACTCATCTCGCCAAGGCGATGCCGGCGGCCCTGTCCTCCACCGGCGAGCAGAAGGCGCTGCTGATCGGCCTCGTCCTCGCCCATGCGCGGCTGGTCGCCGCCATGTCGTCCCTGCCGCCGCTGCTGCTTCTCGACGAGATCGCCGCGCATCTCGATCCCGGCCGCCGCGCCGCCCTGTTCGACCTGATCGCCGAACTCGGCGTGCAGGCCTTCATGACCGGGACCGACGCCAGCCTGTTTGCGGCCCTGGGCGATCGGGCCCAGATCATGGAAGTGTCGGGCGGCACGGTCCGCCCGGCCGACCTCGCACGCATCGAAGGCGCATCACCGGAGACGTCGCCATGAGCCAGGCTCCCCTCGCCCCCGACGAACTGGAACGCTACGCCCGCCACATCGTGCTGCCGGAAGTCGGCGGCGCCGGCCAGCAGGCGCTGAAGCGCGCCAGGGTGCTGGTAATCGGCGCCGGCGGCCTCGGCTCGCCGATCATCCTCTATCTGGCTGCCGCGGGTGTGGGCACCATCGGCATTGCCGACGACGACACGGTCTCGCTGTCCAATCTGCAGCGGCAGGTGCTGCACGGTACCGCCGATGTCGGCCGCTCCAAGCTCGACAGCGCGGCGGACGCCGTCGCGGCGATCAATCCGCATGTCACGGTCGTGCCCCATGCGCTGCGCCTCGACATGGCGAACGGCCCGGCGATCGTCGCCGGCTACGATCTCGTCATCGACGGGTCCGACAATTTCGCCACCCGCTATGCGATGGCCGATCTCTGCGAGGCGGCGGCAACCCCGCTCGTGACGGCGGCGGTGAACCGCTTCTCCGGCTCGTTGACCGTGCTGAAGCCCTATGAGACCGGCGCCGATGGCCGGCGCAATCCGGGCTACCGCGATCTTTTTCCCGAGGCCCCGCCGGCCGGCATGGTGCCCTCCTGCGCCGAGGCCGGCATTCTGGGCGTCACCACCGGCGTCCTCGGCACCCTCGCCGCCTCCGAAGCGATCAAGCTGATCTGCGGCATGGGCGAGCCGCTGGTCGGCCGCTTCCTGATGGTCGATCTCCTGACCATGCGGATCGAGGAAATCCGCTACCGCCGGCCGAAGACCGGCTGATCCTGCCGGTCCGCGCCGGGCCTCAGGCCGGCTGCACCGGGCTTTCTGCGGTGGAGGGCTCCGCCACCGCGTCGTCCCCTTCCGGGATCACCAGCGACAGGATGATCGCCGACAGGCCGCTCAGCGTGATCGGCGTCGCGAAGACCTGGCGGATGAAATCCGGCAGGTGCTGCGTCGCGTCCGGCAACAGGGTCACGCCGAGGCCGAGCCCGAAGGACACGGCCATGATGTAGGCCTTGCGCCGGTCGATCGGCTCGGAGGCGAGGATGCGGATGCCGGCCACCGCGATGGTGCCGAACAGCACCAGCGTCGCCCCGCCCAAAACGGGTTTCGGCACCAGCAGGAAAGCGTTGCCGATTACCGGGAAGAACCCCAGGACGATCAGGATCACGGCGATGATCATGCCGACATGGCGGCTGGCGACGCCGGTCATCTGGATGACGCCATTGTTCTGGGAGAAGGTCGTGTTGGGGAAGGTGTTGAAGATCGCCGCAAGGCCGGAATTGACGCCGTCGGCCAGGATGCCGCCCTTGATCCGCGCCATGTAGAGATCGCCGCGCACCGGCTCGCCGGCGATGATCGAATTGGCGGTCAGGTCGCCCGTCGTCTCGATGGCGGTGATCAGATAGATGAAGGCGATCGGCAGGAACAGCGCCAGGTCGAAGTCGATGCCGTAGCGAAACGGGATCGGCAGCGCGATCAGCGGCCCGCTGCCGGCGCTGGAGAAATCCACCTTGCCCAGCAGCGCGGCGACGACGAAGCCGATGACGAGCCCGGCCAAGATCGCCGAGATCCGCACGGTCGGATTGCGCTGGAAGGTCAAAGCGAGGATCGCCGCCACGACGATGAAGCCGAGCAGCAGGTTGACCGGCTCGCCCAGCGCTTCGCCCGCCGTCGCACCGCCGGCAAAGTCGGTGAAGCCGACCTTGACCAAACTGAGGCCGATGATGGTGATGACGATGCCGGTCACCGTCGGGGTGATGATGCGCCGCAGCCGGCCGACGAACTGGCTGAGGCCGATCTCGACCAGGCAGCCGACGAGGCACAGGCCGAAGATCATCGCCAGGATGTCTTCCGGCGTGCCGCCCCGCCCCTTCACCGCGAAGCCGGCCGCCAGGATCGCGCCGACAAAGGCGAAGCTGGTGCCCTGCACCGACAGCAGCCCCGAGCCGACCGGGCCGAAGCGGCGGCACTGGATGAAGGTGGCGACGCCCGACACGAACAGCGACATGGCGACGAGATAGGGAATGTGCTCGCCCAGGCCGAGGACGCCGCCGATGATCAGCGCCGGCGTGACGATGCCGACGATCGAGGCGAGGATATGCTGGATGGCGGCGAGGATGGCCGGGCCGTTCGGCGGCCGGTCCTCCAGCCGGTAGATCATGCCTGAAAGAGGGGCTGCCGTTTTCTGCGTCATCGCGCTGCTCCGGTCATCATTCCCCTGTCTCCCGCAACCGTCTTAAGGGGCATGGGGAGAGCAATGCAGGAAGCATGCCACGGGCGCGGCGCAACGCCCATGGCCGTCACGCAGAAAGGGCGGCGCCCGTCACGGACACCGCCCTTCAAGATGGATGGATGCCGGCGCCTTGTGGCGCGGCAGGTCTAGATCGAACGCCGACGGAAGCCGCCAAAGATCAGCGATAGGACGAAGAGCACGATCGCGATGAAGAAGATGATCTTCGCAATGCCCATCGCGGTGCCGGCGATGCCGCCAAAGCCCAGAACGGCGGCGATCAGCGCGATGATGAGAAACGTAACAGCCCAACCCAGCATGGCTGGCACTCCTTTGATGTTTGCCTGGCTTACTAACGCGCATCCGCCGAAAAGGTTCGGCGCGTCGCAGCCGCCATCGCCGGAGGGTTAAGCCTTCCTTCTCCCCGTCACTCCCGCTCGCCGTCCCGGATGCGCTCAGCGGCCGAGATGGTAAACCTCCTGCAGCCCGTAGACCGGCGTTGGGATGCCCTCCTGCCGGGCCTTGATCTGCAGCGCCAGATACAGCGAATAATGCCGCGACTGGTGCAGATTGCCGCCATGGAACCACAGGTTCTCCACCTGGGTCGGCTTCCACATGTTGCGCTGCTCGCCCTCCCAGGGACCCGGGTCCTTGGGCGTGTCGGAACCCAGGCCCCAGACCTTGCCGACCTTGTCGGCCACCTCTTGGCTGATCAGGTCGGCGGCCCAGCCGTTCATCGAGCCGTAGCCGGTGGCATAGACGATGAGGTCGGCCGGCAATTCGCTGCCGTCGTCGAGCTTCACGCCGGTCTCGGTGATCTCCTCCACCTGCCCGGCCTTCAGCTTGATCTTGCCGTCGATGATCAGCTGCGAGGCGCCGACATCGATGTAATAGCCCGAGCCGCGGCGCAGATATTTCATGAATAGGCCGGATTCGTCGGCGCCGAAATCGAGCTGGAAGCCGGCCTTCTCCAGATCCCGGTAGAAGTCGGCATCGACCTCGCGGATCTTGTCGTAGATGGGGATCTGGAACTCGTGCAGGATCCGGTAGGGCAGCGAGGCGAAGATCATGTCCGCCTTGTGGGTGGTGATGCCGTTGGCCACCGCCTGTTCGGAATAGAGCGCCCCGAGGCCATGCTCCATCAGCGGGTCGGAGCGCACGATATGGGTGGTCGAGCGCTGCACCATGGTGACGTCGGCGCCGGCCTCCCACAGGGCCGCGCAGATGTCGTGAGCCGAATTGTTGGAGCCGATGACGACAACCTTGCGGTCCTTGTAGGCGTCGGGGCCCGGATGCTGCGAGGAATGGTGCTGCTCGCCGCGAAATCGCTCCATGCCCTTGAACTTCGGCACATTCGCCTTGCCCGACATGCCGGTCGCCATGATCAGCTGCCTGGGCCGCAGCGTCACCTCCTCGCCGTCGCGGTCGACGACCAGCTCCCACTCGCCCTTCGCCGCGTCGTAGCGGGCGCTCTTGGCCGTGGTCTTCGCCCAGTAATTGAGCTCCATGACCTTGGTGTACATTTCCAGCCAGTCGCCGATCTTGTCCTTGGGCGCGAAGACCGGCCAGTTCTTCGGAAAGTCGATATAGGGCAGGTGGTCGTACCAGACCGGATCGTGCAGGCAGAGCGACTTGTAGCGCTTGCGCCAGCTGTCGCCGGGCCGGTCGTTCTTCTCGATAATGATGGTCGGCACGCCGAGCTGGCGCAGCCGCGCGCCGAGCGCAATGCCGCCCTGGCCGCCGCCGACGATCACCGCATAGGGCTGGGTCTCGTAGCCCAGCGTGCGCGCTTCCTCCTCGCGCTTTTCCAGCCAGCTCTTGCGGTTCTTCGCCGCCCCGTGCTCGGCGCCGGCCGGCCGGCGCTCGTGCGACGGCTCCTCGAAGCCCTTGAGCTCGGTCATCGCGGTGAGCAGCGTCCAGGCCTTGCCGTCCTTCAGCCGCAAGACGCCCTCGCCGCGGGCGACCTCGGTCTCGAAGACGAACCAGGCGGTGGTCACGCCGCCGTCCTCGGTCGGCTCCTCCGACAGGGTGAAGCCGCGCGGGCCGGTCGCACCGAGTTGCGCGGCCAGCATGTCGCGCACGCCCGCCGGCCCCTCCACCGTCTTGATGTTCCAGGTGAAGGTGACGAGGTCGCGCCAGAAGCTGGTTTCAGCAAACAGCTCGGCGGCGGCATCGATGTCGCCGGCCGCCAGGGCATTCTCGAAGGCCGACAGCCAACCTTCGGCGGCGGTCCGGGCAGCGCTCGGTTCGGCCGTCACCGGCCGTTCAATGGTCTCGCTCATGGTTCCTCCCCTTGCGCGGTGCTCGGGGAGAGGATTGCCGCGCGACCCCGGCTTGTCCATCATGCGGCTGCGAAACGCAGGCGCAGCAAAAGCGGCAGCTCCCGCCGGCTTTCGCACACCCAATGCCGCGCACATGGAGGCGATCGCGGCTCTGTCTTTCCGAGAGCCGACCGCGCATGGCGCGGCCGGTTGCCGTCAGATCTGGCCGGGCAGGATGCGGTCCGGCGGGCGGTGGCCGTCCATCAGCGTGCGGATGTTGATGATCACCTTCTCGCCCATCTCGATGCGCGCCTCGATCGTGGCCGATCCCATATGGGGCAGCAGCACGACCTTGTTGTCGCGGGCGAGCTTCATCAGCTTGCGGTCGACCGCCGGCTCCTCCTCGAAGACGTCGAGCCCGGCGCCGGCGATGCGCTCCTGCTCGATCAGCTTCACCAGCGCCTTCTCGTCGATGATCTCGCCGCGGGCGGTGTTGACGATGAAGGCATGCGGCTGGATCAGCGCCAGCCGCCGCGCCGACAGGAGATGATAGGTCGCCGGCGTGTAGGGGCAGTTGACCGAGATGATGTCCATGCGGGCCAGCATCTGGTCGAGGCTCTCCCAGTAGGTGGCGCCGAACTCGGCTTCAGTCTTGGGGCTGACCCGGCCGCGATTGTGATAGTGGATCTCCAGCCCGAAGGCCTTGGCCCGCCGGGCGACGGCGGTGCCGATCCGGCCCATGCCGAGAATGCCGAGCTTCTTGCCGGAGATGCGGCTTCCCAGCATCCATGTCGGCGACCAGCCCGGCCATTTCTCGTCGCCTAGGAGCCGCATGCCGCCTTCCACCAGCCGCCGCGGCACCGCCAGGATGAGCGCCATGGTCATGTCGGCGGTGTCCTCGTTGAGGACGTTGGGCGTGTTGGTGACGAGGAGGTTGCGGTTCAGCGCCGCCTGGATGTCGATATTGTCGACGCCGTTGCCGTAATTGGCGATCATCTTCAGCCGCGGGCCGGCCTGCTCGATCACCGCCCGGTCGATGCGGTCGGTGACGGTCGGCACCAGGACGTCGGCCTCGCGCACGGCGGCGACGAGGGCCGGCTGCTCCATCGGCCGGTCGGTCTCGTTGAACCGCACGTCGAACAGCTCGGCCATGCGCCGTTCGATCGGCGCCGGCAATTTGCGGGTAATGATCACAAGCGGCTTTTCGCGTGACGCCATCGGCCGCGCTCCTCCCCAAATCAAGACGATATTAACCGAAACGAACGATCATTCGACCCCGGAGCCGAGGGCCCTCCCTAGCAAGGCGGCAGGCGAAAACAAAGCGCTGCGCCTGCCGGGGTCCCGGCCGCTGGAAGACCCCGGCGCCGCCTGACCGCGCGCGCCCCGTGCATCTTGTCGTCTGGAGTTTGCGATGCCGTTCTTCGCCCGTTTTCGCCGTCCGCTGCTGGCGCTTGCCGGCGCCGCCGTGCTCTTCACCGGCGCCGCCCCCCTGCCCGTTGCCCATGCCGTCGAGCTGGGGCCGGTCTCCAAGCTGCCGCTGCCGCGTTATGTCAGCCTCAAGGCCAGCCGCGTGAACCTGCGGATCGGTCCGGGACGCGACTATCCGGTGACCTGGCTGTATCTCAAGGAAGGCCTGCCGGTGGAGGTCATCCAGGAATACGAGCTATGGCGCCGTATCCGCGATTCCGAGGGCACCGAGGGCTGGGTCTATCACTCGCTCCTGTCCGGCGACCGCACCTCGATCGCCGCCCCCTGGCTGCGCGGCAAGGCGACGATGATCGACATTCACAACAGCCCCGCCACCGACGCGCCGCTGGTGGCGCGGATCGAACCGGGCGTCGTCGCGGGCGTGAAGACCTGCACGGCCGGCTGGTGCGAACTCAAGGTCGCCGACCGCGACGGCTATGTCCGCCAGCAGGAGATCTGGGGCGTCTATCCGGACGAGCGCTTCGAGTAGCCGCAATCCTCTTGCGTCAGCGCCGGCCACGGCCGGCGCCAGACATGAAAAAAGCCCGGATCGCGACCGCGATCCGGGCTTTTGTCGTTCCTCGGGATGGACCTGTCGTCGGCGCCTATTCGGCGGCCTGGTCCAGCGCCTTCTTGCGGCGCAGGCGTACCACCACGTCGACATTGACGATTTCCATGCCCTCCGGCGCCTCCGGCAACCGGTCGAGCCGCAGCCCGCCATCGGGAATGTCGATCATCGAATTGTCGTCCTCGACGAAGAAGTGATGATGATCGGAGGTGTTGGTGTCGAAATAGGTGCGCTGGCCCTCTGCCGAGAGCGGCCGCACGAGGCCCGCATCGGTGAACTGGTGCAGCGTGTTGTACACGGTCGCCAGCGAGACCGGATCCCCGGCCTTGTGGGCTTCCTCGTGCAGTTCCTCGGCCGAGAGATGGCGGTCGCCGGCGCCGAACATCAGGTTGCACAGGGCCACCCGCTGCCGCGTCGGGCGCAGACCCACCGAGCGAAGGCGCTCGAATACACAGAAGCTCTGGGCGCGCGTCCGGTTTTCCATTGCTGAATGCCACCAGTCTCTTGTTCGTGCGATAAGTGTCCGCAGGCTTACCGAAGGGCCTGCACGACCGCAATATACGTCATCGACATCGCGGTCACAAATGCCGCCCCGCAGAGCCCGCCATAACGGTTGATGGCAGGGCCTAGCCGCAGCCCTTGGTGAAGGCCGCCAGCGCGTCGCCCGACCCTGTCAGCGGCAGGCTGTAGCGCCCGACCGGCCCCGCCACCTCGACGCTGCGGCCCTTGCGCAGCGCCTCGATGAAGCCGGCGCGGGCCGCCAGCGTGCCTTCCGCCACCAGAATCGAGCCGCTGCCCGCATCGCGGGCGATCGTGTCCAGCACGAAGGCCGTGTCGTCGACCGTCGCCACCACCGTATGGGCCTGGCCCGCCTGCAGCCTTCCCGGAAAGCCGGAAAAACGCACCGTCACGCGGCCGGCGCTCGCGCAGCGGAATGTCAGCCCGGTAAAGCCTGCCCCCGCCGTGAAGCCCGCGACCGCGCCGTCGCTGCGCCAGGACTGGCCAAGGGCCGGCGCGACCGCGGCGAGCAGCAGCGCGGCGCCGGCCGACAGGGTGAGAGCGCTGCGGCGCGAAGGGGTGAAAAGGGCGGTCAAAGCGGTGCTGCATCCTGTCGAGGGCGGCGGTCACGGCGCGCGCTGAGGCGGCTTCCTTCGCCCGGTGCTATCGAAATTGCGCGCCATGTACCACAGATAGGCTGGCGAGGACGGCGTTTGCCGGCCGCCATCCTGGCGCGCCGGATACGCCGGGCCCAGCCAAACGGTTTCACCTGTGCGGGTGGCGTGGTATGGGCGCAGCCGACAAGGGCCCATGGCAGGGTCGGGAGAACAGGGCGGACACAAGCGATCATGGCGACGAAGAAGACCTCCTACGATTACGACGACCTCATCGCCTGCGGTCATGGCCAGTTGTTCGGCGCCGGCAATGCGCAATTGCCGCTGCCGCCGATGCTGATGTTCAACCGCATCACCGAGATCGACGAGACGGGCGGCGAGAACGGCAAGGGCATCATCCGGGCCGAGTTCGACGTGAACCCGGACCTGTGGTTCTTCGATTGCCATTTCGAAGGCGATCCGGTGATGCCGGGCTGCCTCGGGCTCGATGCGCTGTGGCAGCTCACCGGCTTCTATCTCGGCTGGCTGGGCGAACCCGGCCGCGGCCGGGCGCTCGGCGTCGGCGAGGTCAAGTTCAGCGGCCAGGTGACGCCGAAGGTCAAGCTGGTCGAATACGGCGTGGAGTTCCGCCGCGTGATGCGCTCGCGCCTGAAGCTCGGCATCGCCAATGGCTGGATGAAGGCCGATGGCGAGGTCATCTACAAGGCCAGCGATCTGCGCGTCGGCCTGTTCACCGACGAGGAAGCGGCTCAGGCCGCCGTCTGATGACGGCGCGGATCCTGGAATCTGGAAGGAGCGGACGATGAAGCGGGTCGTCGTGACGGGTATGGGGATCGTGTCCTCGATCGGCAACAATGTCGACGAGGTGACCGCCTCTCTCAGGGATGCGCGCTCGGGCATCAGCTTTGCCGAGGAATACAAGGAACTGGGGTTCCGCAGCCACGTCCACGGCAAGCCGACGCTGGACCCCACCACCATTCTCGACCGGCGCGCCATGCGCTTCCATGGCGGCGGCACGGCCTGGAACCACATCGCCATGGACCAGGCGATCGCCGATGCGGGCCTCGAGGCCGCCGACATCTCCAACGAGCGCACCGGCATCATCATGGGCTCGGGCGGCGCCTCGACCCAGACCATCGTCCAGGCGGCAGAGACCGCCCGCGAAAAGGGCCCGAAGCGCATCGGACCGACGGCCGTCCCGAAGGCGATGTCCTCCACCGCCTCGGCGACGCTGGCCACCTGGTTCAAGATCAAGGGCGTCAACTACTCGATCTCGTCGGCCTGCTCGACCTCGAGCCATTGCATCGGCAATGCCTACGAGACCATCCAGATGGGCAAGCAGGATGTGATGTTCGCCGGCGGCTGCGAGGATCTGCACTGGACCCTGTCGGTGCTGTTCGACGCGATGGGCGCCCTGTCCTCGGACTTCAACGACCGTCCGGAGATCGCCTCGCGCGCCTATGACAATGCCCGCGACGGCTTCGTCATCGCCGGCGGCGCCGGTGTCCTGGTGCTGGAGGAATACGAGCGGGCCAAGGCGCGCGGCGCCAATATCGTCGCCGAGCTGGTCGGCTACGGCGCCACCTCCGACGGCGCCGACATGGTCGCCCCGTCGGGCGAGGGCGCGGTGCGCTGCATGCGCCAGGCGATCGGCCATCTCGACGGCCCGATCGACTACATCAACCCCCATGCCACCTCGACCCCGGTCGGTGACCGCATGGAGGTCCAGGCGATCCGCGAGGTCTTCGGCGACAACATCCCGCCGATCTCCGGCACCAAGTCGCTGACCGGCCACAGCCAGGGCGCCACCGGCGTTCACGAGGCGATCTACTCGCTCCTGATGATGAAGCACGGCTTCCTCGCCAAGAGCGCCCATATCGACGAACTCGATCCCGAGTTCGAGGGCATGCCGATCCTGCGCGAGCGGGTCGACAATGCGAAGATCGACCGGGTCCTGTCGAACTCCTTCGGCTTCGGTGGCACCAATGCCTGCCTCGCCTTCCAACGCGTGACGGATTGAGGTTGAAGGGCACATGACCGATCTGATGAAAGGCAAACGCGGGCTCATCATGGGCGTCGCGAACCACAATTCCATCGCATGGGGCGCAGCCAAGGCGCTGGCGGCCCAGGGCGCGGAGATCGCGCTGACCTATCAGGGCGAGGCCTTCGGACGGCGCGTGCGCCCGCTTGCCGAGGAGATCGGCAGCAAGCTCGTCATCCCCTGCGACGTCGAGGACACCGAATCGCTCGACCAGGTCTTCGCGACGCTGAAGGAAGAATGGGGCACGATCGACTTCGTCCTCCACGCCATCGCGTTCTCCGACAAGAGCGAGCTGAAGGGCCTCTACGCCGACACGACGCGGGAGAACTTCACCCGCACCATGCTGATCTCCTGCTTCTCCTTCACGGAGGTCGCGAAGCGCGCCGCGGAGATCATGACCAATGGCGGCTCGATGGTGACCATGAGCTACGGCGGCGCCGTGCGGGTCATGCCGAACTACAACGTCATGGGCGTCGCCAAGGCCGCGCTCGAAGCCTCGGTGCGCTATCTCGCCGCCGATTTCGGGCCGCGCAACATCCGGGTGAACAGCGTGTCAGCCGGACCGGTGCGCACGCTGGCCGGCGCCGGCGTCTCCGACGCCCGGCTGATGTTCAACTTCCAGCGCCGCAACGCGCCGATGCGCCGCAACACCTCGATCGAGGAAGTCGGCGGCGCGGTTCTCTACCTGATGTCGGAGCTGTCCAACGGCGTCACCGGCGAGATCCACTACGTGGATTCGGGCTACAACATCATGTCGATGCCCTCGCTCGAAGAGCTGAAGGCCCAGGAACACCGCAAGGCGGTGGTCGAGGGCGAGGACGAGAGCGGCGGCAAGTAGCCGCCCTCCCCCACTCACTGCCTCAAAGCCTATCGCCGGTAGGGCGCGGTCGCCGCGAGCCATTCGCGCGCCCGCGCTTCCGGGTCCTCGGCCCGGGTGACGTCGGTGACCACCGCGGCGCTGTCGGCCCCCTGCGCGAAGACCTGCGGCAGCCGCTCCACGGTGATGCCGCCGATCGCCACCAGCGGCAGATCGCCGATGCGCTGGCGCCAGACGCCGAGGCGCTCGGGCGTCTGCGGCGCCCATTTCATCACCTTCAGCTTGGTCTGCCAGACCGGCCCCAGCGCGACGTAATCGGGCTCTGCGGCCAGCGCCACGGCGAGTTCGGCGCTGTCATGGGTGCTGACGCCGAGCTTCAGGCCGGCGGCCCGGATCGCCGCGCGGTCCGCATCGGCGAGGTCCTCCTGCCCCAGATGGACGACATCGCAGCCCTCCTCGATCGCCAGCCGCCAGAAATCGTTGATCACCAGCAGGCAGCCATGGGCGGCGCAGACATCGCGCGTGCGGCGGATCTCCCGGCGCAGCCGTGCGGTGTCCATGTCCTTGGCGCGCAATTGCAGGAGCTTCACCCCGACCGGCACCAGCCGCGCGGCCATCTCGGCATCGTCGACGATCAGGTAGAACGGATCGAGCCGCAGCCTCGTCCCCGTCCGCTCTGCGACCCCACCTTCCTCGGCCCGGCTCATCGCGAATCTCCCGGTCCGCCGACATCGCCGAGCATTGCCTGCCCCAGCATCGGGGTCGAGGGCGCAGCCATGTCGCGCGGCGCCATCGGGTCCGCCTCGAAGGCCAGCCTTCCGGCTTCAACCGCCAGGGCAAAGCCCCGCGCCATCGCCACCGGATCGCCGGCCTTGGCGACCGCCGTGTTGAGGAGCACGCCGTCATAGCCGAGCTCCATGGCGGCGGCGGCCTGCGACGGCAGGCCGAGCCCGGCATCGACCACCAGCGTCACGTCGGGAAAATGCGCCCTGAGCTGGCGCAGGCCGTAGCGGTTGTTCAGGCCGAGCCCCGAGCCGATCGGCGCGCCCCAGGGCATCAGCACCCGGCAGCCGGCCTCGACCAGCCGGTCGGCCACCGACAGATCCTCCACCGTATAGGGCAGCACCTTGAAGCCCTCGCCGGCCAGAATACGCGCCGCCTCCACCAGCCCGAACACGTCGGGCTGCAGGGTCTCGGCGTCGCGCACCACCTCCAGCTTGATCCAGTCGGTGCCGAAGATCTCGCGGGCCATCTGCGCCGTCGTCACCGCCTCGCGGGCCGAATGACAGCCGGCCGTGTTGGGCAGGATGTCGAGGCCGAGGCCGCGGATCAGCTCCCAGAAGGCCTGGCCGGCCCGCGCCTCGCCGGATTCGCGGCGCAGCGAGACGGTGACGATACCGGCCCCGGACGCCTTGATCGCATCGGTCATCATCTGCGGCGAAGGATAGAGCGAGGTGCCGAGCATCAGCCGCGAGGCGATGCGGCGGCCATAGATGTCCATGCCGGTCACGGCGCGCGCCGTATCGGTGTCGATCGTGTCCATGCTCAGCCTCCCTTCATCGGGGCGATGATCTCGATGGCGTCGCCCTCGGCGAGGCGCACCGTCCCGCGTTCGGTCTTCGGCACGAAGTCGCGGTTCAGCGCCGTGGCGACCACGGCGCCCTCGTAACCCAGTTCGACGAGCGCCCGGTCGAGGGTGGCGGCCTCGACGCTGCGCTCCTCGCCATTGACGGAAATTCTCATGATGCGTCCTTCAGCGTCTCTGCGAAGATTTCGGCGGCGGCCTCCGCCGCCATGGCGGGCGACAGCAGGAAGCCGTGGCGGTACAGCCCGTTCAGGCTGACCACCCGGCCGCTCCGCGTCACCTTTGGCAGATTGTCGGCATAGGAGGGCCGCAGGCCGGCGCCGGTCTCCACCAGCTCGGCCTCGGCGAAGGCCGGATGCAGCGCATAGGCGGCGTTCAGCAGCTCGACGGTGCCGCGCAGGGTGATGCCGCGATCGTCGTCGCTTTCCAGCATGGTCGCGCCCACCATGAACAACCCGTGGGCGCGCGGCACGACATAGATGGGCGAGCGCGGATGCAGCAGCCGCACCGGCCGCGACAGCGAGACCTCGTTGGTGCGCAGCAGCACCATCTCGCCGCGCACAGCCCGCAGTCGCGGCAGCTCCGGTCGCGCCGCAATGCCGCGCGCATCGACGATGCGATCATGGTCGAGATCGGCGGCCGTAACGCGCCGGCCGAAATGCAGCGCCACGCCACGCTCGCGCAGCCGTTCCGCCAGCGCCTCCAGCGTGCAGCGCGGATCGAGATGGGCTTCCTCGGCAAAGAACAGGCCCTCGCCGAAGCGGCCGGCGAGATCGGGCTCCAGCGCGGCGATCCGCTCGGCGTCGAGCCGCTCATGGCCGCGCGTGCGGCGGGCGAAGCGGGCAAGGTCCGCGCGGTCGCGCCAGGGTGCCAGCACCAGCGTGCCGTGGCGCGCGACGTCCGGCACATGGCGCGACCACCAGTCGATCCCCGCCAGACCCGGCGCCACGATGGCCGGATCGGCGCTCTCGGCCTCACAGCGCGGCGCCAGCATGCCGCCGGCCAGCCACGACGCCGCGGCCACGCCCAGTTCGGGCGCCGCCTCGTACAGCGCGACGTCGGCGCCCCGCTCGGCGAGTTCCAGCGCAGCGACAAGCCCGGCAACGCCGGCCCCGATGACGGCAACCCGCATGGTCAGGCCCCGCCGATGCGGCAGGCGTCGTGCGAACAGGCGACCCGGTCGGCCATTGTCTCGGTCCTCCTCGACGCGTCTCGGAGATCCGGCTGATGGGCAGGGGAAAGATCGGCGGCGCGGCGCTCGCCTGCGGCAAACCGCAGGCCAGGGGCCACCGCATTCCATCCCTCCGCCGGTCTCAACCGGATCAGGTTCGAAGGGTCGCCACGCGTTCACGCCTTTCCGCGGCCGGTGGCCTCTCAGTTCCCTGCCGGAACTCCCCTTGGATGGACGGAATCTGTGCTTCCCGGGCGGCCCTGTCAACGCCGCCGCGCCAAGATCGCGGTCGCCGGCTCAGCTCGACGCCAGCCGACGCTCGCGGCGACGCCGGCGCATGCGCGCGGCGCCATGGCCACCGGCCCCGATCGCCCAGCCGAGGGCGAAACCCACGACCGCCAGGAGCAGCCCCTCGACGGTGATCGGCAGGGCCGGGCGATAGTCGGCTGCGGCCCGCTCGGCGATCTCCCAGTCCGGGTCGCCCGCCGCGACGAAGGGCCGGAACAGGGGCGCCGATTCGGCGACGCTGCGATAGCGCCGCTCCACCGCGTCATACCGGGCGATGGTCTGCTCGGCGTCCGCGCCCTGGCGCGCGACGAAGGCGTCGCGATTCTCGCGCAACCGCGCCACCGCCTCGCTGCGCGACAGGTCGGAGGCCGCCGCACTGGCGTCGAAACGCTCCACGACCTTGCGCAATTCGTCGACGGCGCCGCCGAGGCGCTGCAGATATTGCTGGGTGAATTCCAGCGACTGGCTGGAGACGAGCCCGAGAAACAGCGCCGCCACGACGCGGATGATCAGCCCCGGCATTCCCTCATCCTTCCTCAAGGCTCCCCGGCGCACCGGTCGGACAGACCGACCGCCGGCACCGCCTCAGACGTCGCGCCCCGGCCAGGATACGCCTGCTGCCTGATCATACCAGTCCCCGCGCCCGTCAGGCGAACAGCCGGGTGCCGCGTTCGGCGATGGCGCAGAAGCTGGCGGTCACATGGGCGGCCAGCGCATCGGCGACCGGGCCAGCGCCGTCGCGGCGCGCCAGCGTCATGCGGTAATTGCCCAGCGGCGGCAGGCCGCGCTCGGCGCCCAGTTGCACGATGTCGTCCGACACGACGCTGATTGGCAGCGGCGCGATGGCGAGGTCGGCGGCGACGGCCGCAAGCTGGCCGGTGCAGAACTCGCTGGTATAGGCGACGCGGTAGTCGATATCGCGGGCGTCCAGCGCCGCCAGAGCCATGCCGCGCCAGGCACAGCCGGCATCGGCAAGGGCGAGCGGCAGCGGCGTCTCGGCGACGGCGAGGCCGCCGCGCGCGCCCACCCAGACCAGCGGCTCAGAATGGATGTAGTCCGGCCCATCGAGGCGTTCATCGTGACTGTAGACGGCGAGATCGAGCTCCCCGGACCAGCAGCGCCGCCGCAATTCCTCGGTGCGGTCCAGCCGCACCTCCACCTCGACCTTGGGATGGGTCCTGGCGAAGCGCCGGAGGATTTCCGGCATGGCGACGACGCCGTTGTCATTGGGCACGCCCAGCCGCACGCTGCCCTCGCAGCAGGGCGACAGGAAGCGCGAGAAGGCCTCGTCGTTCAGCTTCAGGAGGCGGCGGGCATAGCCGAGGAAGATCTCGCCATCAGCGGTCAGCGCCACGCTGCGGGCATCGCGGCGGAACAGGTCGCGGCCGACCATGTCCTCCAGCTTCTTCACCTGCAGGCTGATCGCCGAGGCGCTGCGATGCACCCGCTCCGCGGCGCGCGAGAAATTGCCGGTGTCGGCGATCGCCACCATCGTGCGGGCGAGGTCCATGTCGAGATTGGGCAGATTCGGCGTCAGCACAGGCGGAGCCTCCTGTTAGCGAAACTTGCCGCTAAGCTTACCCCTTCTCGTTTGTCTCATCAATGAGAAACCCTCACATTTTGCCCATCGGCAATTGGAGGTTCTCATGCTGCACCATTCGGCCCTGCCCCAGCCCATCCGGCTCGACGAAGCACACCACAGTCAGCCCGGCCTCGTGGGATGGCTGCATAACTGGACGGTGGAGAAGCGCCGGCAGCGGCTTTGCCGCGACGCCTTCAACACCCTTCTGCGCGTCGACGACCACATCCTGGAAGACGTCACCGGCCTGACCCGCCCGCAGGTCGAGGAGGTCGCGCGGCTGCCGCTCGCCGTCGACGCGCTCGAGGCGATCGCCCGGCTGCAGGAGCGTTCGTCGCGGCAGCGGAACCGGCGGTCCGCCTGACGCGTAGGCACCGATCGGGTCCGAAGGTCGCGACCCTTACCCCAACGAAAAAGGCGCGCCCCGAGGGACGCGCCTTTCATTCTGTCAGCGAAGAGACGGCCTGATCAGGCGGCGTCTTCCTCGCCCTTCTTGATCTCCTGGCCGGTCTCCTGGTCGACGACCTTCATCGACAGGCGAACCTTGCCGCGCTCGTCGAAGCCCATCAGCTTGACCCAGACCTTGTCGCCTTCCTTGACGATGTCGGTCGTCTTGGCGACGCGATCGGCGGCGAGCTGCGAGATGTGGACGAGACCGTCACGCGAACCGAAGAAGTTCACGAAGGCGCCGAACTCGACGGTCTTGACGACCGTACCCTCGTAGACTTCGCCGACTTCCGGCTCGGCCACGATCGAGTGGATCCACTTCTTGGCCGCCTCGATCTCCTTGCCGGAGGACGATGCGATCTTCACCGTGCCGTCATCCTCGATGTTGATCTTGGCGCCGGTCTTCTCGACGATCTCTCGGATGATCTTGCCGCCGGCGCCGATGACGTCGCGGATCTTGTCGGTCGGGATCTGCATGACCTCGATGCGCGGGGCGAACTCGCCCAGCTCGGCGCGGCTTTCCGACAGCGCCTGGCCCATCTCCTGCAGGATGTGCAGGCGGCCGCCCTTGGCCTGGTCGAGGGCGATCTGCATGATCTCCTCGGTGATGCCCTGGATCTTGATGTCCATCTGCAGCGAGGTGATGCCCTCGGAGGTGCCGGCGACCTTGAAGTCCATGTCGCCGAGATGGTCCTCGTCACCGAGGATATCGGACAGCACCGCGAAGCGCTCGTCTTCCTTGATCCGGCCCATGGCGATGCCCGCCACCGAACGCTTCAGCGGAACGCCCGCATCCATCAGCGCCAGCGAGGTGCCGCAGACGGTCGCCATCGAGGACGAGCCGTTCGACTCGGTGACCTCGGAGACGGCGCGGATCGTGTAGGGGAACTGCTCCGGTGCCGGCAGCATCGGACGCAGGGCGCGCCATGCCAGCTTGCCGTGGCCGATCTCGCGGCGGCCGGGCGAACCCATGCGGCCGGTCTCGCCGACCGAGTAGGGCGGGAAGTTGTAATGGAGCAGGAAGCGCTCCTTGTAGGTGCCGGTCAGGGCGTCGACGAACTGCTCGTCCTCGCCGGTGCCGAGCGTGGCGACGACCAGCGCCTGGGTCTCGCCGCGGGTGAACAGCGCCGAACCGTGGGCGCGCGGCAGGATGCCGGCCTCCGAGACGATCTTGCGGACCGTCTTCAGGTCACGGCCGTCGATGCGGCCGCCCGTGTCGAGGATGTTCCAGCGGACGATCTTGGCCTGCAGCGACTTGAAGACGGTGCCGACCTGCTCCTTGGAATACTTGGTGTCCTCGACGCCTTCCGGCAGGAAGTGCGCGGTGACCTTGGCCTTCACCGCGTCGACGGCGTTGTAGCGCTCGGTCTTGTCGGTGATCTTGTAGGCATCGCGCAGCTCGCCCTCGACCAGTTGCAGCATCTCGGCCTCGAGCGCCGAATAGTCGGCGACGACGTGCTCGCGCGGCTCCTTGGCGGCATGCTCGGCCAGCTTGATGATCGCGTCGATCACCGGCTGGAAGCCGCGATGGCCGAACATGACGGCACCCAGCATGATGTCTTCGGCCAGCTCGTGAGCTTCCGATTCCACCATCAGGACGGCGCCTTCGGTGCCGGCGACGACCAGGTCGAGCTGCGACTCGGCCATCTCGTCGACATGCGGGTTCAGCTTGTACTCGCCGTTGATGTAGCCGACGCGCGCGCCGCCGATCGGGCCCATGAAGGGCACGCCCGACAGGGTCAGCGCTGCGGAGGCGGCGACCATCGCCAAGACGTCCGGATCGTTCTCCAGGTCATGCTGCAGGACGGTGACGACGACCTGGGTCTCGTTCTTGTAGCCCTGGGCGAAGAGCGGGCGGATCGGACGGTCGATCAGGCGGGAGACCAGCGTCTCCTTCTCGCTCGGACGGCCTTCGCGCTTGAAGAAGCCACCCGGGATCTTGCCGGCGGCGAAGGTCTTTTCCTGGTAGTTCACGGTCAGCGGGAAGAAGTCGAGGCCCGGCTTGGGCTGCTTGGCCGACACGACGGTCGCCAGGACGACGGTCTCGCCGTAGGTCGCCAGCACGGCGCCGTCGGCCTGACGGGCGATCTTGCCGGTCTCGAGGGTGAGCGGACGTCCCGCCCAGTCGATTTCCACCTTATGGGTATCGAACATGTTCTTGCCTTTTCATCCTGCGCGCCGAAACCGCCTTTTCGGGGTCATGGGCGGCGCGCGTTGCGGTGCCGAAACGCATCACGGGCAAGACGACGGGAGGCTTCGCTTGTGGCACGGGCGGGGGCGACCCGCATTCGCACCGGAAGCATCCGGCAATCCTGCCCCGTGACCGTTCGAAGGGTCGGACCTGCGAGCCTTGCGGGCGCGCCGGGTACCGGGGCATGACCGCCTCCGACGTGCGGAAGCGGCATAAGCGGCGGGCCGGAAGCGTATCGCCCCCGGCCCGCCGGAAAACTGACTAGCGGCGCAGTCCGAGACGGCCGATCAGGGTCGTGTAGCGCTGCTCTTCCTTGGACTTCAGATAGTCGAGGAGGCGGCGGCGCTGGGAGACCATCTTCAGAAGGCCACGACGCGAGTGGTTGTCCTTCTTGTGGTCCTTGAAATGCTCGGTAAGGTTGGTGATCCGCTCGGTCGGGATCGCAACCTGGACTTCCGGCGAACCGGTGTCGCCGTCCTTGGTGGCGTATTCCTTCATGAGCTCGGCCTTGCGCTCAAGCGTAATCGACATCGGATTCCCTTTCTTGGAAAATGTGAGGGTTGGTCGCCCTGGCCGGGATGTCGTCCAGCGAGGGCCATGAACAGCGCGGGGCAGGCAAACCGCCCGGCGCTGCGGCGCATATACGCGATCTCGGCCCACAATGCTAGCCGCGACCGGCCGCGGCCCGTTTCGCCCCGTCGCCGGCGCCAATCCGCCCGCATATACATTGCCGGCTAAGCAAGCATTGCGCCATCACGATCGCGTCAACCGAATATCAACAGGGTGACCGGTAACAATGCGGCACGAAACGGGCGACCCTGATCCCATGCCAGCAGCATCAGACGATCACCACCTGCGTATCGCCTGCGAGAAGAGCTTCGACTTTTCTGGCCCGGACTATGCCCGTCTCTTCGAAGCCGCGGCCACTGGCGCCTTCGCCCATCCGCTGTGGCTCGACACATTCTACGCGATGCTGGCGCCGGCACGGGGCGCGGCGCCCGTCATCGTCACCGGCCGCCAGCCAAACGGCCGCCTCGCCTTCGTCCTGCCGCTGATCCTGCGCCGCGTCCAGGGCGTCCGGCTCCTCGAAGCGACAGATCTCGGCGTCAGCGACTACGCGGCGCCGGTGATCGACCCGGCCAGCCGCCCGGCCCTCGCCGCCGACGCCGCCCTCGCCGCCCGCATCCGCGCCGTCCTGCCGGGCCACGACATGCTGCGCCTGCGCCCGGTCCGGCCCGAAGCCGTCGCCGACTGGCGGATGTTCCTGGCTGCCGAACCGGAACCCGCCGATTTCAGCGCCCATGCCGCCACCCTGTCGGCGCCCTATGCCGACTGGCGGCGGACGGCCTTCTCGCGCAGCTTCCAGAAATATCTCGACCGCCGCAAGAAACGCCTCCTGAAGAACCCGGCGGTGCGGCTCGACCGCTTGGAGGGCGCCGCCGCCGCGGACGCCGTCCACCGGCTGCGCGATTTGCGCAGCGGCCGCTTCGACGGCGACCCGATCCAGACGCCGGACGTCGCCCGATTCTACGCCGCCATCGCCGAGCGCGGCAGCGGCGCCGGCTTCTGCGCCCTCTACCGCCTGTCGGAGGGCGACACGCCCATCGCCTATGTCTTCGCCCTCACGACGGGCGAGCGGCTGCTCTACCTCCTGATCGGCGCCGACTACGACAATTTCGGCCGCCATTCCCCCGGCCTCGTCCTCTACGACCTGATGATGGAGGACTGGCTGGCGCGCGGCGGCCGCATCTTCGACTTCACCATCGGCGACGAAGACTTCAAGGCCGATTTCGGCACCGCGCCGACACCCATGTTCATCCTCACCGGCACACCCACTGTACTGGGACGGGCCGCCCGGCTAGTCTTTGCGATACGCGAAAAACTTCGCCGTCTGCGCGGGGTCATGCTGCGCCGCACAGTATCGACGAAGACCAGCGAGACATAAATGCCTGCCAGGCCCGACTTCCTGACCAATTCCATGATCATCGGCGCGCATCCCGACGACGAGATGCTGTGGTTCAACGCCATCGTCGGCAAGGTGGACAAGGTCGTCATCGTGTTTCGCGACTTCTGGGCCGCGCCCCGGCTCGGCCCGGCGCGGGCGGCGGCCATGGCGGCGCTGCCTCTGCGCGACGTGACCTGCCTCAACATCGCCGAGCCCGGCAGCTATGGCTGCGCCGACTGGCAGAACCCGGTGCTGACCGATTACGGCATGCGGCTCGGGCCCGAGGAGACCCGCCGCGAGGTCACGCGTCTGGCCAAGCGCGCCCTCGGCAAGGTCTCGCCGCTGTCGCCGGTCACCTCGCCCGAGCGGGTCGCCCAGACCTACCGGGACAATTTCACCCGCATCTGCGACGCGCTGGCGCCGATGCTCACCCCCGACATGAACGTCTTCACCCACAATCCCTGGGGCGAATACGGCCATGAGGACCATGTCCAGGTGTTCCGCGCCCTCGACCATCTGCGCCGCAGGATCGGCTTCACCCTGTGGATGTCGAACTACTGCACCGAGCGCTCGCTGCCGCTGGCCATGCGCTATCTGCGCTCCGACCCCGCGCCCTATGTGCGGCTGCCGACCGACAAGGCGCTGGCCGAGGCGATCGCCGACGTCTATCGCGCGCATGATTGCTGGACCTGGACCGACGACTGGGCCTGGTTCGACGACGAATGCTACATCGAGGCGCCCCGCGGCGAGGTCGGCGGCAACCAGAACCGCCTGATGCCCCTGAACTTCTTCAGCGGCGAAACCGCGCCCCGCAAGCCCCTGCCCCTCAAGACCTCCTCCGCCCTCATCCTCTCCGCCCTCGCCGGCGCCGCTTTGGCGGAGCTTTGGTAAGGAGCGGCAATTCTTCTTTCTGGTCGCCGTCAGGAGAGGTGCGCATAGGCAAGAGAAAGCTCACCGGCCTTGTCGCCCGAGGGTGACCGAGTCTTGCCTCAGCATCGAGGGGATCGACGCGCCTCATATGCGATGTTTCTAGCAAGAGCCGTGAGCAGCGCAAACGCCCAGCAATTCGGTGGATATCCACGATGGCGCGGAAACGAGATGCGGAGCGGATGGGTTAGACGAAAAAGACGGCGCCGTACTCACATCGACAAAAGCGCACGCGCCATACAACGGTTGCAGCAGCCGCCTAGTGCTTCTATCCACTGCATCATTCTTCCCACAGATGAAGGCGCCGCATTACGAAAACGGCACCCCACCGCATATCCGCCCGCGCAACACGCAAACGATACGGACTCATATCTCTCCCATTCCACCCCTTGACATGTTCCTTTTTTGTTCCCACCGTATGAACAGCCTATCCCCTTCCTGCATGGGACTTCCTGCCAATGGGTAAGTTAGGAATTTCCATCTTTGGTTCAGCTATTGGTGGGGCAGCAGCAGCAGCAGGTATAGTGCTATGGTTCGGGTGGGGGATGAGCGGCCAAGGACAGGCTGCGTACGCTGATCCTACTCGTGCAGACTATATCGACCTCCTGCTCACCGTAGTAACGATTTTACTGGCGGCCGTCGGGCTTACGGTGACAGTCGGAGCATTAGTCATAGGCTTGGTAGCTCTAAAAACCCTGCGTGAAATCAAAGACGAAGCGGCCAAGGAAGCGAAATATGCGGCCGCCGGCAAAATTAACGAGACGATGGCCGCCGAGCTAGAGCCAAACGTTTATGCGAAGGTTCAGGATGCCTTACCGATCGCACTTCAATCGGCTCTTCTCACTGACGAGCTCGGCCATAAAATATTGAGCCAGATGGCAGAGCGAGGGGAACTCGATGAAGTGCTGGAACGGGTGGCAATGCGCATGCAAGCGGGCGGGCCGGAGCATGACCTCGACAACGAAGAGGCGTATGCGGACGAAGAGGCCGCACACCCAGACAATTCGTAAAAGGAGAAGCAATGAATGGATATAGCTACACAATGACCCCGCCGATCAACTGGGAGATTAAATCCCCGTCTAAAGAATATATCAATCTACCCGGCTCGGTTCGCGCAGATATTGATGGATATTTGTCGGAACGCCCAGTTCGACTAGGCGCGATCGCAAAGAAACTGGGTGTAAAGGTTTTATTATCCACACTACCTCGTGGAACCTCCGGCCAGATCGGGCAAGAGAATGGCGAATTCGTTGTTCGCATAAATCGTCACGAATCTAAGCACCGCCAGAGATTTACTCTAGCACATGAACTCGCCCACTTCCTTTTGCATCGGGACCGCATTGTTGCCGAAGGGGGGTGGTCTGAAAATGTGTTGTTACGTTCCGGACAACCTGCGAATATAGAATACGAAGCTAACCGTCTTGCGTCTGATTTGGTAATTCCGTCCCCCCTGCTCGCAGAAGCCACGGCAGAATACTCCGGCCCAATGACGAGTGAGATTATAGAGGACCTTGCCAGACGCTTTGGGGTATCGACAGCAGCGATGGAAATAAAACTTCAGATGACATAAAGGATCGGGACGCATGGACGTGCAGGAATACTTGGTAACCCTGGGAGTTCGCCCGGCCGAATTAAGCGGGCTAAAAGAGCTCCCCGGGAGCACAAAAGACCACCTGACACCATTACTGCTCCTTGCTCCTTGGCTAGCGACCACGCCTCTGAGTCGAGCACTCGATAAATTCGAAGAGGCTTTCCCTTCCAGACCCTATTTTATAGATATTGATACATACTACCGAATCAATGACAAACCAAACGACGCGAAGAATTTATGGGCACGGCTTGCTAGTAAGCCCGCTGACCTTGAGTCTTGGTGGGGACTTCTCGCGGACTATCCCTATGCCAACCCCTGTCTTCTTATGGCAGAGCAACCGATTGAACGTGCGTGGGATCAAATTCGATGGGCACGTGAGCACAACCGGGCGTTCTGCATCAGAATGAATCTTGCAGAGGGTATCGGCTCGGGAATTCCCCCGTGGATGCCCGCGTTGGTCGACGCACTGGCAGATGAAGGGGCCAATGACTACACGGTGGTATTTGAGTTTGGCTGGATACACAATCCTCTTCTCGCTGCAGCTATAGCTATCGCGTATGCAAGAGACTTCCTCTCCGCCGTCCCCCCGGAGGTTCCAGTAGCAGTCTCGTGCACATCGTTCCCTAAAGACTTCACATCGTATGATGGGATCGCACAAGTCAACTTCACAAATCGCGCGTTGATAGCCGAAGTTCAGCGGGCAACCAATCACCCGAGAATTATATACGGAGACTGGGGCACGACTAGACCTAGAATGTACGGGCATGCGAGCCAGCCTAAGAATCGGATAGATTACCCCCATGACGCATCATGGGTTTTCTCACGCGATCAAGACGACAGCGTCGATTTCAAAACCGCCGCGGCACGAATTACGGGTAGTCCATACTGGTCAGGCAACCTGGGGATCTGGGGAGAACAACTAATCGAGGGTACGGCGGCAGGGCAAGCGTTCGCAATCGATAGCATGCGCAAGATGGCCGCTGCTCGGATCAATATCCACCTGCACCGCCAAGCTTTTTACGGCCATCTACCTCCGCCTCAGGCTCTTGATGAAGAATGGAGCGACGATCCAATTTAGTATTGGCGGCTTAGAATTGCGCGGCTGCATCCGTAAAGGTCTACCCGACTGTTGATGGCACAACACCATCCATAGCATCCGAAATCTTATCCCCACCCCGCGCCACCGCCGGCACACTGCCCTCACCGCGTCCCCGACGGGACGGACGATCGCCGGGATCGTTCGGGGAGGCGGGCGGCGTCCGCGACGCCTGGCCCTTCCGGAGGGTCAGGCGGCCCGGACGGATGCGTGGCCCCGCCGGACCCTGCCCACTAGGAGGCGGCGCGGAACGGTCCGCATGCGGGGCAACCCGCACCGAGCCGGCAGCCACCCACCCCGAGGCCAGCACCGCGCCCATGCGGCGCCGGCGGACGGGAGGGTGAAACGCATCTGCCAAGACGCCGTGCGGAGCGCCGGAGGCGAGCCGATATACAAAACAGTCGGAAGGTTCGCCTCCGGCGCTCCGCTGCCCGTCGGCAGCCGGACGAGATCCCCCGGGGGAAGCCCGGCGCTGAACGGGCCACAGCCGGGGCGCATCGCGCCGCCGGGCGCGGCCGCGCGCCTAGCCGAGGAAATCCGCGATGCGGGCGCGCAGATCGGCGGCGCGGGCGATCCAGCCATCCATCTGCAGGACTGCGTGGATCATGCCCGGCTCGCGATGGGCGGTGACCTGAACGCCGGCTTCGCCGAGGCGCGCGGCAAAACCCTCGCCCTCGTCGCGCAGCGGGTCGTGCTCGCAGGTGATCACCAGCGCCCGTGGCAGGCCGGTGAGGTCCGGCGCCAGAAAGGGCGAGGCGCGCGGCGTGTGGCGCTCGGTGACATCCGGCACGAAGAGGTCGTTCTCATAGGCGAGCGAGCCTCGCGTCATCACATGGCCGCTCTCGGTGGCGAGCGACGGCCAGGGGCGGTCCGGCCGCAGATCGGTGTTGGGATAGACCAGCACCATCGCCTCGAGGCCCCGCTCGCCCGCCTCGCGCAGGGCCAGGGCCACGTCGGCGGCAAACAGCCCGCCGATGGAATCGCCGCCGATGGCAAGGCGCGCTGGATCGCAGCCGAGCGCCTTGGCCGCATCCCGCAGGGCGCGCGTGGCGGCGAGGCAATCGTCCTGGGGGGCGGGATGGGGATGTTCGGGCGCCAGCCGGTAATCGACCGAGGCGATCGCCCAGCCGGTCGCTTCGGTCAGCTGGCGCAGCGGGACGTCGTGGCCCTCCAGCGAGCCCGCCATGGCGCCGCCGCCGTGATACCAGACCAGGAGCGGCGGCGATGCTGCGCCCTCCGGCCGGGTCAGGCGCACGCGGATCGGCCTGGCCGGGCCCGGCACCGCGATGTCGCGGGCGGTCACACCGGCGGGCGCCTCGCCGGAATAATCGGCCATGGCGCCGGTCATGGCGCGGGCCTGGGCAAGTTTCTGGGCGGCATCGCGCGGCGTCACCTGCACGGCGGCCTTGCGCGCCAGATCGTCGAGAACGGCCTTGGCTTCAGGGTCGAGCATGATCAGATCCAGCGCCGTTTGCGGAAATAGACGAGCAGGCCCAGCGCCAGCGCCAGCATGAAGGCCAGCGCGATCGGATAGCCGAGCGGATGCTGGGTCAGCGGCATGTTCCAGTCGGAAATCTCGGGGTTGAAATTCATGCCCCAGAGACCGGCGAGAAAGCCGAGCGGAATGAAGATGGTCGAGATGATGGTCAGCAAATTGATCACCTCGCTCGTCTTGGCCGCCGACAGGGTCATGTGCAAATCGATCAGCCCCGAGGCGGTGTCGCGATAGGTCTCGTTGGTGTCGATCAGCTGGTCGGCATGGTCCTGCACGTCGGTGAAGTAGACCCGCGTCTCGGCCCTCAGCCACGGCCGGTCGAGCCGCAGAATGACGCCCAGCGCGTCGCGGGTCGGCCGCAGCCAGCGTTTCAGGCCGAGGAGCTCGCGGCGCAGGCCGTGCAGATCGTGCACCTGGTCGCCGTCGACACCGGCCAGAATGTCGTCCTCGAGCTGCTCGATCCGCGCGATCTGCGCGTCCACCACCGGGAAATAGGCGTCGATCACCGCGTCGATCAGGGCATAGGCGAGATAGTCGGCATGGCCGGCCAGAAGCCGCGGCGCGCCCTTGGCGATGCGCTGGCGCACCGGCTCGAAACTGTCGCCGCCACGCTCCTGGAAGGTCAGCACGAAGCCTTCGCCGAAGAACAGCGACAGCTGCTCGCTGCCGCCCTCGCGGTCGAGCATCCGCATGACGACGAAGGCGTGGTCCGCCTGCACTTCGCATTTCGGCCGCTGGGCGGTGTCGAGGACGTCTTCCAGCGCCAGCGGATGCAGGCCGAAGGCAGCGCCGATGGCGCGGATCGCCTCGATGTCGGCAAGGCCCGAACAGTCGATCCAGACGAGCGGCCACGCTTCGCGCAGCGCCAGCGCCGCTTCGACCGTCACGCCGGTCTGGCGCAGGCTCTCGCCGCCGCCGATGGCGACGACGCTGATGACGGTGGGGGCGGCCTGCGGGTCGGCCTCAAGGGTTCCGGGCGGGGCCCCGACGGCCAAACGCCGCGCCTTGTCCTTGCGCCGTGCCCGCCGCTTCTTTCCGGGTATGCTCGCCAGTCTCATCGCGCCCCTGCTGCCATGCTGCCGTCCGGAGGTTTATCCGGGCGGCTCATTCGCAGCGAGATAAGGCGCGCAGACAGGATCGACAGGCGCGAACGGGATCAGCGGTGGTTCAGCCCTTGCCGCCGAAGACCCGCTTGGGGCGGAACGAGCCCTCTTCGACCGAGCCGAGCGCGATCAGCCGGCCATGGCCGGTGGCATAGGCCTCGTCGCAGAAGGCCGGCGCATCGCGGCCGCGCAGCAGCACCGGATTGCCGGACAGGACACGGCTCGCCTGCTCGTCGCTGAGCATCACCTCGTAGAGATCGGACAGGGCCGATTCCGGGCTGACGAGATATTCGTCCAGCGGCTCGAAATCGACGACGCGCGGTTTGGCTCCGGATTCGATCGCCTCGGCGTCGAGCTCTTCCATGCCCTCTTCCGCCGCCGCTTCCAGCTCGCTCAGCGGCACCAGGTCGTCTTCCCCGAAGGCGCCGACGGAGACCCGGCGCAGCTCGACCACATGGCCGTAGCAGCCCAGATCGCGGCCGAGGTCGCGGGCGATGGCGCGCACATAGGTGCCCTTGCCGCATTCCGCCTCGAAGACCGTCGTCTCGGCATCGGGCATCTCGACGATGTCGAGACGATGAACGGAGACCGTGCGCGCCGCGATCTCCACGGTCTCCCCCTCGCGCGCCAGGTCATAGGCCCGCTCGCCGGCGATCTTGATGGCCGAGAAGCTCGGCGGCACCTGGGTGATCTCGCCGGTATAGTCGGCCAGCAGGTCCTCGATGTCGGCCCGCGACGGGCGCGCCTCGGAGGAATTGACCACCGGACCCTCGGTGTCGTCGGTCGTCGTCTCGGCGCCCCACCGGACGCTGAAGCGGTAGACCTTGCGGCCGTCCATGACGAAGGGAACGGTCTTGGTCGCGTCACCCAGCGCGATCGGCAGCATACCGGAGGCGAGCGGGTCCAGCGTGCCGGCATGGCCGGCCTTCTGGGCGAAGAACATCCATTTCATCTTCGACACGGCCTCGGTCGAGCCCATACCCTTGGGCTTGTCGAAGATGATCCAGCCATTGATCGGCCGGCCCTTGGGCTTCTTGCCACGGCGTGCCATCAGCCGTTGTCCTTGTCGTCGTCCTCATCGAGGTCGCGGGCGACCTCCGGCGATTTGAGGAGCGCGTCGATGCGCGCGAAATTGTCGAAGGAGGTATCGGTGCGAAACCGCACCTCCGGCATGTATTTCATCTGCCGCAGCGCCGGCGTGAGCCGGCCACGGATGAAGCGGGCATTGCGGTTCAGCGCATCGACGAAGGGCTTGGTCTCGGTCTGTCCGAGGATCGTGACATAGGCCGTCGCGAGTTTGAGATCCGACGACATGCGCACCTCGGTCACCGAGACGAGCGCCTTCTCCAGCATCGGATCGTTGATCTCGCCGCGCTGCATCACCTCGGTAAGGGCGTGCCTGACCTTCTCGCCGACGCTCAACTGGCGCTGCGAGGGTCCGGAGGATGAGGTTCGGGCCATATCCGAATCGTCCCGTCATATCGGTGGATGGGCAAAGGGTGCTCGCCGTTTCCGGCCAGCGTGACGCGCAAGGCTCGGCGGGCGAGGATCGCTCCCCGCCCGCCGATTGAGCCCTGTTGTTTCCGCGTCGCTCTAGAGCGTGCGGGCCACGTGCTCGACGCGGAAGCACTCGATGACGTCGCCCTGGCGAATGTCCTCGTAGCGCTCGAAGGCCATACCGCATTCCTGGCCGCTGATGACCTTCGGCACTTCGTCCTTGAAGCGCTTAAGCGTCTTGAGCGTGCCTTCGTGGATGACGACGTTGTCGCGGATAAGGCGCACGCCGGCACCGCGCTCGACTTCGCCCTCGGTGACGAGACAACCCGCGACCTTGCCGATCTTGGTGATGTTGAACACTTCCCGGATCTCGGCATTGCCGAGGAAGGTCTCGCGACGCTCCGGCGACAGCAGGCCGGACATCGCATCCTTCACGTCATCCACGAGGTCGTAGATGATGTTGTAGTAGCGGATCTCGATCCCGTCGCGGGCCGAGGCGTCGCGGGCCTGCTTGTTGGCGCGGACATTGAAGCCGATGATCGCGGCATTGGATGCGGCGGCGAGCGCCACGTCCGACTCGGTGATCGCACCGGCGCCCGAATGGACGATCCGGGCACGAACCTCGTCGGTGCCCAGTGCGTCGAGCGCGCCGACAATGGCTTCGATCGAGCCCTGCACGTCGCCCTTGATCAGCAGCGGGAACTCCTTGAGCCCCGTATCCTGAAGCTGCGACATCATCTGCTCGAGCGAACCGCGCTGGCCGGCATTCTTGGCGACCTGCTTCTCGCGGGCCACGCGCTGGCGGTAGTCGGCGATCTCGCGGGCCTTGCCCTCGTTCTCGACGACGGCCATGCGGTCGCCGGCAAGCGGCGTTCCCTGCATGCCCAGCACCTCGACGGGCGTCGACGGCGCGGCTTCCTTGATCTGCTCGCCCTTGTCGTTGATCAGGGCGCGCACGCGGCCCCATTCGTCGCCGGCGACGACAATGTCGCCGATCTTGAGCGTGCCGGTCTGGACGAGAACGGTCGCGACCGGACCGCGGCCCTTGTCGAGTTGCGCCTCGATGACGGAACCCTCGGCGGTGCGCTCCGGGTCGGCCTTCAGGTCGAGCAGTTCGGCCTGCAGCAGGATCGCCTCGAGCAGCTTGTCGAGGTTGAGCCCCTTCGTGGCCGAGACCTCGACGTCGAGGACCTCACCGCCCATGGATTCCACGAAGACCTCGTGCTGCAGGAGGCCCGTGCGGACCTTCGACGCATCGGCGCCCGGCTTGTCGATCTTGTTGATCGCCACGATGATCGGGACACCCGCCGACTTGGCGTGATTGATGGATTCGATCGTCTGCGGCATGACGCTGTCGTCGGCCGCCACCACCAGAACGGCAATATCGGTCGCTTCGGCGCCACGGGCCCGCATCGCCGTGAAGGCGGCGTGGCCCGGCGTGTCGATGAAGGTGATCTTCTGACCATCCTGCTCGACCTGGTAGGCGCCGATATGCTGGGTGATGCCGCCGGACTCGCCGGACACCACGGACGTCTTGCGGATCGCGTCGAGCAGCGAGGTCTTGCCGTGATCGACATGGCCCATGATGGTCACGACCGGAGGGCGCGACTGCAGCTTCTCGACATTATCCTCGACGTTGAAGATGCCTTCCTCGACGTCGGATTCCGCCACGCGGCGAACCGTGTGTCCGAATTCCGACGCGATGAGCTCGGCCAGATCCGCTTCGATGATGTCGCCCGGCTTCATCATCTGTCCCTGCTGCATGAGGAACTTGATGACGTCGACGGAACGCTCCGACATGCGGTTGGCGAGTTCCTGAATGCTGATCGTCTCTGGAATGGTCACTTCGCGTGCAATTTTCTCCCGCGGCGTATTCTGCTGCGAGCGTTTGAACTTCTCCTGGCGGCGCCGGATCGACGACAGGGACCGGCCCCGTGCGCCATCATCGGCGGTCAGCGCCTTGTCGAGCGTCAACTTGCCGCGACGGCGGCCGGCATCGCGATCCGGACGAGCCGGCTTCGGTGCTTCGGCACCCTTGACCGGACGACGGACACCCGGACGGGCGCGCGCATCGTCCTCCTCGCCGGGCCGGCGACGGGCGTCGCCGCGACCGCGTGCAGCGGCAGCTTCCGCAGCCTCTGCGTCGGCCGGGCTCGGCGCCGGCGCGTTGGCGTCGGCCTTGCCCTGCGGAGCGCGGCGTTCGGCATCTGCCTCGGCCTTGCGGCGGGCCTCGGCCTCGAGCTCGAGCCGTGCGTTCTCCTCGGCCTGACGGCGCTCGGATTCCTCACGCTCGCGCTGACGGCGCTCGTCTTCGGCAATGCGGCGGGCTTCCTGCTCCTGGAACAGGCGACGGTCTTCGGCCTCGCGCTGCTTGGCGAGTTCGAGCGCACGGCGGCGGGCATCCATCTCACGCGACGACAGGTCGCTGAGAACGGCGCCACGCGGCTGGCGACCCGTGGCCGGTGCCGCGGGACGACGCTCGTCGCGACCGCCCGGGCGTCCACCACCCTGCGCCGGACGACCACCGGCACCAGCCTGGCCGGGACGGCCCTGCGGTGCGGCACCCGTACGGCCGGCAGCCGGACGTGCCGTCGCGGTCGGCGCGGCAGGCGTGCTGGCGACCGGCGCGGCCGGCTTGGCGGCAGCCGGCTTCTCGGCGGCAGGCTTCTCGGCAGCGGGGGCCGCAGCTTCAACCTTCGGCGCATCCGGCTTGGCCGCGGGGGCCTCCGGTGCCGGTGCTTCCGCGGTCGGCGTCTCGGGTGCAGCCGGAGCAGCCACTTCGGCCTTCGCCGCGACCGGAGCTTCCGGCTCGCTCGGCGCCGGTGCCTTGGCAGCCGGCTCCTCGCCGGGCTTGGGACCGAGCTGGATCTGCTGCGGGCGACCGCCGGCCTGGGGCGGGGTCGGCGGCGGCGTTGTCGGTGCGACGCGCGGCGACGTCGCCTCTGCCGGCGTTTCGGCCGGCTTGGCGGGTGCGGCCGGCTGCGGCGCACGCGGCTTCAGGCCGGCGGCGACCGCAGGCGATGCCTCGCGCTCCTCCGGCTTGGCGATGCGCCGCTTCTTGGTCTCGACAACGACGTTGTTGGTGCGCCCATGCGAGAAACTCTGGCGCACCGTCGACTGCTCGACGCCGCTCCGCTTCAGGGTCAGGGTCTTCTTCGTGCTGACGCTCAGCGTCTTATCGTCGCCGGACTTGGTATCGCTCATCTACGCTTCCGCTTCCTGCGCGGGATCGAGCCCGCGCCCTTCATCTTGCCCGGAGCGTCGCTGTAAAGGCGCTCCCATGTCGTTCCCAGTATCGGTCACGTGGCCGGCGGACCCTTCGGGCGCGCCTGAAACCGATCCGGAGCCTTCGCCCCGATATGTCGCGAGTGCTCGAAGGCACGTCGCCGCAGCCGAGCCCGCGCCACCGGCAAGGATCGCTGCATGTATCACATTCCCCTGGCCAAAGGCCAAACCCAATTCGTCCGCATCGAGCAGACGCAGGGATGAAATCTCAGCTCCACCGGTCGCCGCGACCGCGCGTCGGGCGGCGTCCAGCTTGCGTATTCCGTCCGGCGCCGCATCGCTGGCATGGATCACCATGAGCGCGCGTCCCGACCGGATGGCCGTATCCACCTTGGTCGCGCCGGTTACCAGTTGTCCGGCCTTGCGGGCCAGCCCGAGGGCGCCCAGCGCGGCCTTGGCCAGGAGCCCGTCCACCTGATCGCCGAGATCGGCCGGTCCGGTGACCTGCGCCCGGAACGCCCGGGCGAAGAGCTTGCGGCGAACCGCCTCGTCGACCAGCGTCCGGTCGAGAGAGACATGGGCTCCCCGACCGGGAAGTCGACGCCGCAGATCCGGCACGACAGCCCCGTCGGGGCCGCGCACGAAGCGGATGAGATCGGCAGGATCGCACGTCCGACGTGAAACGATGCACGTACGATCGTTCAATTCAACCTCCGCTTCGTGGCCCGCGTCCTCCGTCATGCCGATTCCCGGCCCGTCCTTCGACTCAGACCGCCTGGCCTTCCTCGGCCTCGTCGGTCATCTCTTCCTCTTCCGGTCCGGCAAGATCCGCTTCGGTGATCCAGCCGGCAATCAGACGCGCCTGCAGCACCATCTGGTCGGCGTCGGCACGCGACACCTCGAAGGCAGACAGTGCCCCCGGGAAACGCGTCGTCTCGCCGTTCTTGCGCTCGGTCCAGCCGATCAGATCGTCGGCGGCGCAGCCGGCGAAGTCTTCCATCGTCTTCACGCCGTCCTCGCCCAGCGCCACCAGCATCGGCGTGGTCACGCCGTTGATCTGGCGCAGATCGTCGCTGACGCCCAACTCGACGCGCTTGGCGTCGAACTCCGCCTCGCGGCGCTCCAGGAATTCGCGTGCGCGCTCCTGGATCTCGGAAGCCGTCTCGTCGTCGAAGCCTTCGATCGCGGCGACCTCGTCCTGGTCGACATAGGCGATTTCCTCGACGGTGGCGAAGCCTTCCGACGCCAACACCTGACCGACCATCTCGTCGACATTCAGGGCGTTCATGAAGGTCTCCGAACGCTCGGCGAATTCCTTCTGGCGCCGCTCGGATTCTTCCTGCTCGGTCAGGATGTCGATGTCCCAGCCGGTGAGCTGCGAGGCAAGCCGGACATTCTGTCCGCGACGACCGATCGCCAATGACAATTGGTCATCGGGGACCACGACTTCAATACGCTCGGCGTCCTCGTCGAGCACCACCTTGGCGACTTCCGCCGGCTGCAGCGCGTTGACGAGGAAGGATGCGGCGTCCGGCGACCAGGGGATGATGTCGATCTTTTCGCCCTGCAGTTCGCCCACCACGGCCTGCACGCGCGAACCGCGCATGCCGACGCAGGCGCCGACCGGATCCACGGAGGAATCGCTCGAGGTCACCGCGATCTTGGCGCGCGAACCCGGGTCACGGGCGACGGCCTTGATGGTGATGATGCCGTCGTAGATCTCCGGCACTTCCATGGTGAACAGCTTCGCCATGAACTGCGGATGGGTGCGCGACAGGAAGATCTGCGGACCGCGCTGCTCGCGGCGCACGTCGTAGACGAAGGCGCGCACGCGATCACCGTAGCGGAACAGCTCCCGCGGGATCTGCTCGTCGCGGCGGATGATGCCTTCGCCGCGGCCGAGATCGACGATGACGTTGCCATATTCGACCCGCTTGACCGTGCCGTTGACGATCTCGCCGACGCGGTCCTTGTATTCGTCATACTGGCGGTCGCGTTCTGCGTCGCGCACCTTCTGGACGATGACCTGCTTGGCGGACTGGGCCGCGATGCGACCGAAATCCATCGGCGGCAACTGCTCGGCGATGAAGTCGCCCGGCTCGGCGTCGGGGTTCTTGTCCCGGGCAAGGTCGAGATAGATCTGGGTGTTGGGATCCTCGACCTCGTCGACGACCTCGAGCAGCCGCTGCAGCTTCATCTCACCAGTCTTCTGGTTGATGTCGACGCGGATGTTGGTTTCCTGGCCGTAGCGCGAACGTGCCGCCTTCTGGATGGCGTCGGCCATCGCCCCGATGACGATCTCACGATCGATCGACTTTTCCCGCGCGACAGCGTCCGCAATCTGCAGAAGCTCCAGCCGGTTCGCACTGACTGCCATTGTCTCTTCTCCTGACTTCGAACCGTCCGCCGCTCAGCCGCAGTCGGTCCCATCATCGCTTCCGGCCGTCCACCCTTGAGGTGACTTGTGGCACCTGGCGTCCGGTCGGCTTCCCGACCGGGTCACACCGCAGTGCCCGGCTTGTCGTTCGTCATAAGGCAGCAGGCGCTGGCGCCCGCTGCGCCATTCTAGTGCTCGGAGGCTCCTGCCTCGTCGTCGTCGCCAACATCCGGGTCGACGTCGCCCCGCGCCTTGCGGGCAGCCTTGTCGGCCTTCAGGGCCGCGGCGATCAGATCGTCGGTCAGGATCAGCCGCGCTTCGCCGATGGCATCGAAGGGAATCTCGACCGCGCCCGGCTCGCCTTCGGCAGGCTGGTCGCGTTCGACGATGATCGCCTCGTCGCCGACGGCCACGATCTTGCCGCGATAGCGCTTGCGCTCGTTGATCAGCCGGTTGGTCTCGAGCTTCATCAGGAAACCGGCCCAGGTCTCGAAGTCGCCCTTGCGCACGAGGGGACGGTCGATGCCCGGCGAGGACACTTCCAGATGATACGCCTTGTCGATCGGATCGTCGACATCGAGAACCGGAGAGACCGCGCGCGATACCGCTTCGCAATCCTCGACGGTCATCGTGCCGTCCGGCCGCTCCGCCATGATCTGCAGCGTCATGCCGTTGAGGCCCGAGGTGCGCACGCGCACCAACCGGTAGCCGATCTGCTCGATCGCCGGCTCGACGATCTCAGCGACGCGGCCTTCCAGGCCCTGTTCCTTCACGATGCGGTCTGTAGCGGTCGTCACGGTACTCCGAGAGAAGTGTTGCGGGCCGGCGTCCGACCCGGCCCAGTTGATCGATCCGCGACATGGATCGGCGTCTTGACGCGTGATCACTGGAGATACCGTACCCCCGGTAACAAAAAAGAGCGGGACCGGCAGGACCCACTCTCTCGACCACATCGCAGAGAATTTGGGAGGGGTATACGCCGTTTTCCCCGATCCTTCAAGCATCTTCACGACGGCCCCGGCCACGCCGCGCCAAAACCGCCTCAGCGGCGACGGAAAGTCAGGTAGGCCGGCGGGCGTCCCTCGCGGATCGCCTTCGCCTCGTAGCGGGTGCCGGGCCAAGCCTCGTAGGGTGTGTGCCAGTCGGCCGCGCGCTCGGCCGTCCACTCGAATTCGGCATGGTCGCGGCAGTGGCGCAGCGTCCAGTCGACATAGGTGTCGATGTCGGACGCGAAGCGAAAGCTCGATCCGGGCGCCAGCACCCGGGCAATCCGATCCAGATTGCGTGCATTGACGAACCGCCGCTTGAAATGGCGGCGCTTGGGCCAGGGATCGGGATAGAACAGATCGACACCAGCAAGACTTGCAGCAGGCAGCCAGTCGAGGAGGCGCGTGGCGTCGTCGTCGTAGAGCCGGAGGTTGGGCCGCGGCGCATCCTGGATGGCGCTGAGCAGCTTCGCCATGCCGTTGACGAAGGGCTCGACGCCGATGAAGCCGACGTTCGGAAAGCGTCCGCTTTCGTGCAGGAGATGCTCGCCGCCGCCAAAGCCGATCTCCAGCCGCACCGCCTTGACGGGCATCGGAAACAGATCGGCCAGAGATTCGGGGGCAGGCTGGGTGAGGTCCGGCCGCAACTGCGGCAGAACCTCTTCGATCAATGCGGTCTGGCCGGGCCGGAGCTTCGGCCCCTTGAGCCGGCCGAAGAACGCCTCGCGCGAGCGCTCGGGATGTCCTTCGGCCGTCATCGATCAGCTAGCCAGCGCGGCCTTCAGCTTCGGTGCGAGATCGGTCTTCTCCCAGGAGAAGGAACCGTCACGGCCGGGCTTGCGGCCGAAATGGCCGTAGGCTGCGGTCTTGGCGTAGATCGGCTTGTTGAGGTCGAGATGACGGCGGATGCCCGTCGGCGACAGATCCATCACCGCGCGGATCGCCTTCTCGATGGCCACTTCGTCGACATTTTTGCCGGTCTCGTGGAGGTCGACATAGACCGCCAGCGGCTGGGCGATGCCGATCGCGTAGGCGAGCTGGATCGTGCAGCGGTCGGCGAGCTTGGCGGCGACGACATTCTTGGCGAGGTAGCGCGCGGCATAGGCGGCGGAACGGTCGACCTTGGTCGTGTCCTTGCCGGAGAACGCGCCACCGCCATGGGGCGCCGCACCGCCATAGGTATCGACGATGATCTTGCGGCCAGTGAGACCGGCGTCGCCGTCCGGGCCGCCGATGACGAACTTGCCGGTCGGGTTGATGTACCAGGCGCAATCGTCGGCGATCGCGATGTCGCTCAGGGCTTCGCGGATATAGGGCTCGACGACCGTCCGCACCTTGGCCGAATCCCAGCTGTCATCGGTGTGCTGGGTGGACAGGACGATCGAGCTGACCTCGAAAGGCATGCCGTCCTTGTAACGCACGGTCACCTGGCTCTTGGCGTCCGGGCCAAGATGCGCCGCATCGCCTTCGCCCTTCTTGCGCGCGGCCGCCAGGATTTCGAGGATCTTGTGCGCGTAGAAGATCGGCGCCGGCATCAGGTCCGGCGTCTCGCGGCAGGCATAGCCGAACATGATGCCCTGATCGCCCGCGCCTTCGGCCTGATTGGCGCCGTCCTCGGCGTCAGACGCTTTGTCGACGCCCTGGGCGATGTCGGCCGACTGCGAATGCAGCAGGATGTCGACCTTGGCGTTCTTCCAGTGAAAGCCGTCCTGCTCGTAGCCGATATCGCGGATCGCACGACGCGCGGCAGACCGGAAACGACCGGCATTGATGACTTCGTTGCCGTTCTTGTCGGTCTTCATCAGGCTGGCCGGCAGGCGAACCTCGCCGGCGATGACGACGCGATTCGTGGTCGCCAGGGTCTCGCAGGCGATGCGAACCGACCAAGGGTCAACGCCAGTCTTCTTGGCCTCTCGATAGATCAGATCGACGATCTCATCGGAGATCCGGTCGCAGACCTTGTCGGGATGGCCCTCCGACACGCTTTCGCTGGTGAAGACATAGTCAGAACGCGCCATCGATTCCTCTTTCCGTTTCTGGAGAATCCCGCTTGGGGCAGTCAGACGCGAGAGCTTGTCGTGCCGTTGAGCACCACAACAGGAACTTACGCCCGGCTTGAATCTTGCGGAATGCGGTTTGGGGCAATGGCAGCGCGGCGTCAAGTGCGCCCGGGGCTCACGTGTGACGCGAGTCGCTCAGGACCTAGCTGTCGGTCTCGCCAGAGTCGGCCAAGGTGCGGACCAGATCGATGACGCGGCGGCGGACCTTCGGATCGGAGATGCGCACAAAGGCCCGGTTCAGTTGCAGGCCTTCGGAAGAAGAGAGGAAGTCGACGACATAGTCCGGGCTCGATGGTTCCTGCAGACTTTCGCTGCCGGTCATGCCCGTGGGCGCGTCCTCGAAGAAGAAGGACACCGGGACGGTCATGACTTCTGAAATCCGCTGCAACCGGCTGGCACCGATCCGGTTGGTGCCCTTCTCGTATTTCTGGATCTGCTGAAAGGTGATCCCGAGGCTTTCGCCCAATTTTTCCTGGCTCATGCCGAGCATGGTCCGACGAAGACGAACCCGCGACCCGACGTGGATATCCACCGGATTGGGCTTCTTCTTGTTGTCGACCATGGCGGGTGCCTCTTCTCTCAGCATCATCGACATCGCAACTTCCATCCGATGCGGCGGGCCGTCATCCCCATCGGCGGTGCGCCTCCGGGCCCCAGAAAATTGTCGCAATCAATTTCGGCCTTCGGGTTAGGCAGCGCGTGTCGCGCATGTCAATCAATCAGAGCGCGCATCTTTAACCGCATTGCTATCGGGATCATCCATATTATGAAAAATGCAATCCAGAATGGGGTGTTGCCCCAGCTTGCGTAGATCGTGGCGGGGGCGGCCATGGGCAGCGGCGTTTCGATGCTTCCCGTCGCGCCGAGCGCCAGCCCGTCGAGCTGCCGCCCATAGGCGTCCGTGACGACCGAGATGCCGGTGTTGGCGCTGCGCACGAGCGGCAGTCCGAACGCGACCGAGGTCAGTTCGGCCAGCCGCAGATGCTGGTAGGGGCCGGGCGTATCGCCATACCATGCGTCATTGGTATCGTTCACGAAAAAGCCCGGACGATCGTCGGGCGCGCCGGCCTCGATCTCGGAAGGAAAGATGATCTCGTAGCAGATCAGCGGCAGGAAAGAGGGCGCGCCTTCGAGAGGAACCGGACTGCGCACGGTACCCGCCGAAAAGCCGCCCGGCATTTCGGCGAGTTGCGACAGACCGAACCCTTCGAGGAATTCCTGGAACGGCAGATATTCGCCGAAGGGGACCAGATGCGTCTTGTCCCGCGCATCCACGATCTGGCCCGCGTCGTCGATGACGTAGACCGAGTTATACACACGAGAAGAGGTGATATCGGCGCCTTCGAGCCGTGCTGCGCCGGCAATCAGCGTTTCGCCGGGCTGCAGCGCCTCAGCGATTCGCGCGATGGCGTCGGGCCGCTCGGTCAACAGGAATGGAAAGGCGGATTCGGGCCAGACGACAAGGGTGCGCGTAGAAGGGTCGGCGGGCCCATCCGAGGCAGCGCCTCCGGCCGCGGCGGGATCGACACTGGCCGCGACAGCGTCGGCTCCGGTCAGCGACAGGTGGCGCTCGAAGATCCGCTCCGCTTCGTTCTCGTCCCATTTCAGCGATTGCAGGATATTGGGCTGCACCACCCGGACCCGAACATTCTCGACCAGTTCGGTCGGATGGGCCTGCAGCCGCCAGGCCCCGTATCCCACATGCAGGACGAGCAGGGTCGCCGCGGCCGCGAGCATCGCGGCCCGGCCCCGCCGGTCGACGATGACGGCCGGGCTGGCAAAGACGACGACGGCCAGGAGGGTCAGCCCGTGCACGCCGACGAGGCTGCTCGTCTGCATCAACAGCGGCAGCGGCGCGGCCATGACGCCGATCTCGTTCCAGGGAAAGCCCGTGAACAGGATTTCGCGCAGATATTCGAACAGCGCCAGCGAGCCGGCCAGCGCCAGGATTCGATACGCGCTGTCGGTCCACACGCAACGCGCCAGCGCGGCCGCCAGCCCGAAATAGATGGCGAGGATCGCCGGCAGGCCGAGCACCGCGAGCGGGATGAAGATCGCAAAGCTCGCCGCGTCGACCATCATGGCGGCGCCCAGCCACCACAGGCCGGCGACGAAATAGCCGAAGCCGAACAGCCAGCCCGTGACGAAGGCCGGCGCCATGCGGCGCAGGGCCGAGCGGCCCGGCTCGGCGGCCGCGCCGTCAAGGAGCCAGACGAGCAGCGGGAAACCGATGAAGCCGACGGCGGGGAAATTGTAGGGCGGCAGGGCGAAGGTACAGATCGCCCCCGCCGACAGCGCCAGCACCATGCGGCGCCAGCCTTCGGCGAGCGACACCCAACCAGCAATCCGGTCGAGAATATTGTCGTCGCGGATGCGGTCGTCGCCGCGGGAAATAACGCTCACAGGGCCCCCTGCAGGATTCGGTCGGGCCGGCATCCTACGCCGGGCGCCGATGATATGCAGAACATTCCCGCGACTGCGGCTGCCGAAGACGGCCAGCGGTCACCGACGCCCCCTCAGGCGTCGGCCAGTCCTTCCACGAAGCGGCGGCGCTTCTCGCCCTGGCGGAAGCGGACAATCCGGACACGGCGAACCCGGCGCGGGTCGGCATCCAGTACCTGGAACTCGAAGCCGGGAACAGCCTGCACCACCTCGCCGCGCGCGGGTACACGGCCCAGCTCGGAGAACAGGAGACCGCCGATCGTGTCGGCCTCGTCCTCGTATTCGCTGATGTCGAAATCCTCGCCGACCAGCTTGCGGACCTCGTCGAGGTCGGCGCGGGCGTCGGCGTAATAGATGCCGTCGCCGCTTTCGGTGATCATCGGGGCGTCGTCGTCGTGCTCGTCCTCGATGTTGCCGACGACCATCTCGATGATGTCCTCCAGCGACACCAGTCCGTCGGTGCCGCCGTATTCGTCGATCACCAGCGCCATCTGGGTGCGGGTGGCCTGCATGCGCGCCATCAGGTCGGTCGCGAGCATCGAGGGCGGCACGAAGAGAACCTTTCGGATGATACCGAGGTCGGACACCTTCCGCGCCAGGTTGATCTGGCGCAGGTCGAGGCCGGCCCGGGTCCGCGCGGCCGGCTCCTTGGCGCCCTGCCCGTTGGCCGGTCGCGCGACGCGGGTGATGTGGCCGACCACGTCGCGGATGTGGATCATGCCGCGCGGGTCGTCGAGGCTTTCGCCATAGACCGGCATGCGCGAATGGCCGCTCGATTCGAACTGCTTCATCAGTTCGCCGAGGGTGGTTGTAATATCGACGGCCTGAATGTCGGCGCGCGGCACCATGACATCCTCGACGCGCAGTTCGCGCAGCCGCAGGATGTTGTTGAGCATCGCGCGTTCCTCGGGCGAGAAGGCCCCCTCGCCGGGATCGTGATGCAGAAGGGCCTGGGTCAGGTCCTCGCGCATCAGGCGGGGCATGCGCGGACGCACCCGCTGGATCAGGCCGCCAAAGAAGCCGTCACTGCGGTTTGCGCCGCGCCGACTTCGGTCGTCGCCGGCTGCGTGGTCGTCGCCATTCTCGGCGCCGGCCGGTCCGCGGTTGCCGTCAGCCGCCGCGTCTGTGTCGAAGGTCATCGTCTCGCTCTTGGTTCGCCGGAACATCCTGTTCGGCTTCGTTCAAGGGACCGGGTTCGTCGCCATAGGGATCGGCGATGCCAAACTCGGCAAGAATGGCGATCTCCGCCGCCTCCATGTCGTCGGCCTCGGTGTCGATCATGTGATCGAGGCCCATCAGATGCAGGAAGCCGTGCACGAGAAGATGGCGGAAATGGTCCGCAAAGGCCTTGGCCTCCTCATCCGCTTCGCGAGCGACCGTTTCGAAGGCGACCAAAAGATCGCCCAGAAGCGGGCCCGGCCGCTCGCCCGGCGCCAGATCGGCCATGGGGAAGGACAGAATGTTGGTCGGCTTGTCCTTGTTCCGCCATTCGGCGTTGACGGCGCGTACCGTCTCGTCGTCGGCCAGCGTCAGGGATATCTCGCTGACGAGATCGCCCGGCAGGCCCAGCCGCGCCGCGGCGACCGAAAAGGTCTCCACCGCCATCGCCGGAATGTCGCCAAGGCCGGCATCGTCCCAGCGGGGATCCTCGACGGTCAGCGCGACGGTCAGGCCATCATAGGTCGGCATACCGAAGGCGGCACGCGGTTGCGATCCGGGCATTACCGTGCCGCGGGGATGCCCGGCGCACGAGCGCGCGTCGCATCCTCCTCATAGGCCTCGACGATCGCCTGGACCAGCGGATGGCGGACGACGTCCTTGGCGGCAAAGCGAACCGTCACCGCCTGAGGCACCGTCTCCAGAATGCGCATCGCCTCGGCGAGACCGGATTTCTGTCCGGGCGGCAGATCGACCTGGGATGGGTCCCCGGTCACTACCATCCGGGCATTCTCGCCCAGGCGGGTCAGAAACATCTTCATCTGCATGGTGGTGGTGTTCTGCGCCTCGTCGAGGATCACCGCCGCATTCGCTAGCGTCCGGCCGCGCATGAAGGCCAGCGGCGCAATCTCGATGGCGCCGGCGGCCAGCGCCCGTTCGACCTTCTCGGCCGGGATCATATCGTAGAGCGCGTCGTAGAGCGGCCGCAGATAGGGATCGACCTTTTCCTTCATGTCGCCGGGCAGGAAGCCGAGCCGCTCGCCCGCCTCGACGGCCGGGCGCGACAGGATGATCCGCTCGACCTGCCCGCGCTCCAGCAGCATCGCGGCATGGGCAACGGCGAGATAGGTCTTGCCGGTGCCGGCCGGCCCGACGCCGAAGACGAGTTCGGAGCGCTCCAGCGCTCGCATATAGGCGTCCTGCGTCGGCGTGCGCGCGTGGATGGTCCGGCGCCGCGTCGAAATCTGCGCGAGCGACATGCGGCCCTTCTTTTCCAGCGTCGGCAGATAGAGCTGGTCATCGGCCGCGATCGCCATGCGGATGGCGCCTTCGACATCCTTGATGCCGATCTCGGTGCCGGCCTGCAGCCGCTCGTACAGATAGTCCAGCGCCCGCCGGGCCTGCTCGCAACTCGCCGAATCGCCGCGGATCTCGACCTTGTTGCCGCGCGCCCGCGCGTCGACTTTCAGTTTCTGTTCGAGCAACGCGAGATGCTCGTCGAACTGGCCGAAGAGCGAGCCGGCCAGGCGGTTATCCTCGAAGGTCAGGACGATGTGAGCCATGTCGGATGCACCCGACGCAGGGGCTGCGGTACTACGCTCCGTCCTCAAGCGATCTTCCTTATCGGTTCGGCAGGCACTGCGTTGCGATGCCGCGCCTCGGCGGCCGGAACGGCACCGCCGGTCGCCAGCAGCGAATTCGGCAGGGTCGATTCGATCCGCACTGTCACGATATCGCCGATCTCACCGGCGGCCGCGTCCAACACAACGGGCTGCAGGAACGGCGAGCGTCCGACACGCTGGTGGGGATAGCGCCCCGGCTTTTCGACCAGAACGTCGATGTCACGGCCGACGAGGCTTTCGGCGAAATCGACCTGATGCTCGCGAAGCAAGGCCTGCAGCCGCTGCAGACGCTCCGACTTCACCGCTTCGTCCACGTGATCGTCCATCGTCGCGCCAGGCGTGCCTGGACGGGCCGAGTACTTGAAGCTGAAGGCCGAGGCGTAGCGCACCTCGGAGACCAGTTTCATGGTGTCCTCGAAATCGGCGTCCGTCTCGCCGGGAAAGCCGACGATGAAGTCGCCGGACAGGGCGATATCGGGGCGTGCCTGACGAATGCGGTCGAGAAGCCGCAGGTAGTCGGCGCCCGTATGGCGACGGTTCATCGCCTTGAGAATGCGGTCGGAGCCGGACTGCACCGGGAGATGCAGATAGGGCATCAGCGCCGGCAGATCGCGATGAGCGGCGATCAGGTCATCGTCCATGTCGCGGGGATGAGAGGTCGTGTAGCGCAGACGCGCGAAGCCGGGGATCTCCGCCAGCGCCCGCAACAATCCACCAAGGCCGATGTCACGGCCCGCCTCGTCCTGCCCAGACCAGGCATTGACGTTCTGGCCGAGCAGCGTGACCTCGCGCACGCCGGCCGCCGCCAGCGCGCGGGCTTCGCCCATGATCTGGGCCAGCGGACGCGAGACTTCGGAGCCACGCGTATAGGGCACCACGCAGAAGGTGCAGAACTTGTCGCAGCCTTCCTGCACGGTGAGGAAGGCCGTCACGCCGCGCGCACGGATTTGCGGCGCCGTCACCTTTGGCAGATGCCGGAACTTGTCCTCGACGGCGTAGTCCGTCTCCAC